>JAADHA010000452.1 GCA_013152105.1 Oligoflexia bacterium
CGAGACGCCCAGCAGGGAATCGCGTCGGCACGGGTCGTGTCCATGCTGACCAGGCTCACGCCAGTCCAAAGCACCACTCAGAGCGCCCCCTCCTGCTTGTCCAGCAAGGTGTCGAGCGCATCTTCCAGCCGGTGGTCACCCTTGCTATAGCCCCTGGTATAGGCGACGATTTCCCCCTTCTCATCGATCAGGAAGGCCGCGGGGATCCCGTTGATCTTGGCGTCCGTGAACGCATGCTGTCCCGCCCAGAGAAGCTGGTAGGCCGGACTGCGAGGGCCATCCTTGAAGTCAAAGGCCGTGTCGGCCTTGTCGTCGAGGCTCACGGCCAACACCGTGACGCCGCGCTTGGTGTAGTCCGCGGCGAGCGAGGACAGACCAGGAAGCGACTTCACGCAGGGTCCGCACCAGGTGGCCCACAGGTCGACCACGCGAAGGCCCTCGATGTCCGAGAGCATGGAAGTGGCACCGTTCTGGGCGGTGAGGGCCAGATTGGGAAAGGACTGACCGACGCGCCAACCCGACGTGGCATCGGCGGGTACCGGGGTGTTGTCGGGCTGATCCTCGGCCTCTTCTGGGGGCCAGCGGGCCGCCACGTAGGCGTCGAGTCCCCGCGGGCTGAAGCGCTGGGTGCGCAGCAGGTTGCGGGCCTGCGCCTTGGCTCGGCCCCGCAGGCGGGCCTCGTTGCCACCACCCAGGGCCAGCCCTCGGGTGAGGTGCAGCAAGGCGGCTTCGTCATCACCCAGGTGCGCCTCGATAAGCCCCAGATGAAGATGTAGGATGGCCGAGGGGGAACCCAGCAGGACGGCTGTGCGCAACGCGGCGCGGGCTTCTTCCCAGCGGTCCAGGCGCACCAGCAACTGGGCGCGGGTGTCGAGGAGGTCGCTCATGTCGTCGGCGGCCATGTCCCGCCACGCCTGGTAGCCGTCGACCCAATTGTCGCCGCGAGGGTCCCACGAGGGCCCGTTCGCGAGCGCCTGGTCGACCGCGGCCAGGGCTGGCTCCAGGTCAGCCCCCGCCAGGGAGGCGTCGTAGCCGTAGAGGTTGGCCCGCTCGGCCGTCGGGTTGGCCAGCCAGGCCAGGCGGCTGTGCTTGAGGGAAGCCTTGCGCTGCAGACTCCACCACAGGTGGTCGGCGACATCGCCCTCGAACTCGGCGCGCAGCGGGCCGTCCTCGGGCACCTGGGACGCCAGGTGCTTCAACGACAACAGCGCCAGGGGAGCGGGTCTCTTGGCATAATCGCGGGCCAGATCCCGCCAGACCTGGGGGTCGGTCCTGAGCTGGCGGGGCATCCAGCTCACGCCATTGAAGCGCACCATGCCGGCCGAGGCCGCGTCGGGATCCAGCTCGTCCCTGCGAGCACGAAGGGCCTTGGCCCGGTCGGTCTGGCCCGCGCTGTCCAGAGCCCTGGCCGCGTCGTCCAGCAGGTCGGGGGCGTCGCTTTTCTCCGCCTGGTCGACCACACGGAGCACCGTGGCCCGTGCGTCTTCCAGGCCCTCTCCCGCGGCGTCCGGGTCCCACAGAGCCGCGGCGATCCAGGCAGGCAGGGGCCAGTCCCCAAGGTAGCGGTCCACCGCGGCCGCGTCCTGCGCGGTCACATCGTGGTCGGCCAGATCCCGCTTCAACACCGGACGGCGAGCCGCGGCAACTGTGGGAGCCATCTCGCGGAGATCATCCAGGCCCTCGTCCGGGTCGCCTGGACAGACACGCCGGATGGCACTGCGAACCCGGATGGCGCGCGCACGGATGTCCGGGGTCGAGGGCAAGGGCTGCAAGGCCGCGGCGGCCTCGTCGCACCAGGGCCCACCGTCGCCATTGGCATCGCTGAGGGCCAGCGCCAGCCCGACCCGCGCCAAATCGGAGTCCGGCTCGGCCTGGGCCCAGTCGCGGTACAGCCGCACGACGGTGGGCCCCTCGCGCATCCCCAGGGATAGGGCCGAGATGAGCAGGAAGTGGGCGTTGAAGCCCGACGGGTCCGACCCGTCCCGGGCATCGGCGTCCAGGCAGCCCAGCGCGACGGCCAGCTCCTGTTCAGGTCGACCGGTGTTTTGGAGATACCAACCGTAGGAGATGTCGCACACCGGCGCGGCGGCCAGGGCAGGGGGCGAGGAGAGCGCGAGCGCGAGCGTGATCAGGGTGGGGAGCATGCGGGGAGTATATCGCTGGCGCGGGTCCGTTCGCGGCGGTATGCGGCGGCCATGTCCAGCCTGATCCTGCGGGGCGCCCGCGAGCACAACCTCTGCGCGATCGACCTCGATCTGCCCCATGGTCGCTGGATCGCCGTGGTGGGCCCCTCGGGCTCGGGCAAGACCTCGTTGGTCTTCTCTACCCTGGTGCGCGAGGGACAGCGTCGCTACCTGGGCGCGCTCTCGGCGCGGGCGCGGCACTTCCTGGGCAAGCTGGGGCGGGCCGAGGTGGACGCGATCGCCGGCCTGCCGCCCACCATCGCCGTGGGCCAGCGCGCCCTGACCGCCCACGCTCGGTCGACGGTGGGCACGCTGACCGGTGGTCTCGACCTGCTGCGGCTGCTCTTCGCCCGCCAGGCGCAGGGTCCCCGGGGCGTGGCCCTCACCCGCGCCCACTTCAGCTTCAACCACGCCGACGGGGCCTGCCCGGCCTGCCGAGGCCTGGGGGTCGAGGACCAGGTCGATCCCGATCTGTTGGTGGCTGACCCCAGCAAGAGCCTGCGAGAGGGCGCCCTGCGACCAACCCTGAAGAACGGCTACACGGTATACAGTCAGGTCACCCTCGATGTGATGGACCAGCTCTGCCAGGCCCACGGCTTCGACGTGAACAGACCCTGGTGCAGCCTGAGCGATGCGCAGCGAGACATGGTGTTGTATGGCAGCAAGGCGCTCAAGGTGCCCTTCGGCAAGCACGGCATCGCGTCGCGGATGCGCTGGGAGGGGATCACCGCCCGGCCCCGCGAGGAAGGCTACTACCGCGGCTTGATCCCGGTGATCCGCGAGACCTTGAAGCGCAATCGCAACCCCAATATCCTGCGCTTTGTGCGCAGCGTCCCCTGCTCGGTCTGCGCGGGCTCCCGCCTGGCCTGCCCCGGGCGCCAGGCGCGA
>JAADHA010000255.1 GCA_013152105.1 Oligoflexia bacterium
CTCTCACCAACTTCCAACCCACGGGCAAGGTCGCCGACCCGGCGAAGCATTCGCCTTGCGCACCGCCCACGCGAAAAGCGCTGGACGGTGGCAATAGAGCCGCGCTAACTTGACCGAGTCCCGGGTTCCGACATGGCACGGCTCGATCTCAGCATCTCTCTCCTCGACCGCGATGAGTCCAGAGATGCACCGCATCCCACGGTCAGCAGCCCCCACCTGCGGCTGGTCCCCTCGCCCACCAATGCTGACGACGAAGACACCGGCAACGACCTGCTCAGCGCGGTGCTCGCCGACGTGGCGACCGCCGTCCTGAACGCTCGCTGAGCGCTCGCCGAACCCCGGCATCGGGTGCCGTCAGGTGTCCAGCACATGCTGGTCCAGCACGTGGGCCACAAAGGTGCCCTTGAAGACCTGCCGCTCGCCGACCATCCCCGAGACGAAGATCTCGTGTTTGCGGCCCCGAAGTCTCTTTCGCTCGGCCACCAGAATCACGACCTGCCCGACCCTGACCGGAGCCGTGAAGCGCGTGTCGGCTGACCCCAGCACGACCTTTTCATCGTTGACCGCCAGCATCGCCGCATAGTCCGCCGCGCCGAAGACGAAGCCGCCGTGAACCAGGCCCCGGTCGTCCGCCGCCATGACGTCCGTGGTCTCCAAGCGCACCGTCGCGGTGCCCGCACCCAGGGCCACCGGCTGGCCGCACAGGCTGCGATCGATGCCCAGGTGCGTGCCGACCTGGGGGTCTTCTGCCAAGACTGGCTCGGGCTGGGTCGTGTCGTCGGACATGGGGGCCTCGTGCACAGGGGAATCCGCTCAGGGATCGTCGCCCTGCAAATATCCCAGCGCCTGTAGCCGCTGCCGGTCCTCGGCGCTCAGGGACTGCTTGTGCTGGCGTTCGGCCGCCGAGCGCTGGAAACGCAGATCCGACCCCGAACCTTGGACCGTGATCCCGGTCTCTCGGGTCACGTGTGCCCGCATCTGTTCCACGATCTCGGGCCGCTGCGCCGACAGGTCATTGGCCTCGTCGGGGTCATCCGTGAGGTCGAAGAGCTGCTCGGTTGGCAGATCCGGGTCGAGGATATACTTGATCCGCCCGCGCTTCTCGACAGCCGCTTGCGAGTCGCCGCTGTCGTCTCCCGTCGCGCTGACCTTGCGGAAATTGGCCCGGTATCCGTAGAGCGTGCCCTGCGAGAGGCTGGCGGACTTGCGGCCCATGACCAGGCTGGCCGCGCCGACCTGGTCGGGCAGGTCCACATAGTGCATCAGGTCGATGGACTCGGTCTTGCCCATGCGATCTGGATCAAGCTGGAGTTGCGCCAGCACGGTAGCCGGCAGGTCCAACAGGCTCACCTGCTCATCGACGACCCGCTTCTTGCCCGAGACGCGCACCGGCACGACCACCAGGGGCACCCGCAGCGCCTGCTCGAAGACCCCGTGGTGATTCATCTCGATGCCGTGTTCGCCGAGCTGTTCGCCATGATCCGAGGTCACGATCAGCAACACCGGGCGGTCCTTGACCAGCTTGTCGACCTGGGCCAGGAAGATCCCAAGCTGCTTGTCGGTGTAGGCGACCTCTTCCGCATAGAGGCGCCGCAGCTTCGCCCGAGCGTCATCGGTGTAGGTGAATTCGTCCTCGTGGGCCAGGATCCAGCGGTGGTCGATGCTGGGCGCACCAGGCACCCCGTTGTCCTCGAAGCCCGGCATGCCGTGCGGTTCATAGGGGCTGTGGACATCGAAGCTGTGGACCCAAAGAAAGAAGGGCTTGTCCGCGTTGTCCGCCAGCCAGTCCAAGGCCAGCTTGTCGGTCACCGGTGAGGGGCGCTCCAACAGGAAGTCGAACTTCAGCGGGTCGCCGAAGTGCAGCAGCACCCGGGTCAGCAAACGCGAGACGAGGATCTCGGAGAAGCCGCGAACCCAGGGGAACAGCTCGTCGTCGTAGACCTGGAAGCCCTGGTCCAGGCCGGTGCGGCTGTCGACCGCGAACGACGACACGAAAGCCGCCGTCGCGTAGCCCTCGTCCTGGAGCACCTCGGCCAGCGTCGTGTACCCAGCGCTGAGGCGATGACCGTTGGACAGCATCCCGGTCCGGTAGGGATGCAGGCCGGTGAACATCGAGGAGTGCGAGGGCGCGGTCTCGGGGAAGACCGTGATCGCGTCGTTGAAGAGGATTCCACGCGCAGCGAGGCCATCGAAGACCGGCGTCTGGACGAGGGGGGTCTCGCCAGGAGGCGTGTAGGCGCTGACATAGTCGCGCCGCAGGGTGTCGATGGTCACCAGGATGACCGAGGGATCCTGATCCAGGGCCTGGGCACCGCCAAAGGTGCGGGTCGACAGGGTCGTGGCACCAACCACGCACAGCATGAGCGCGGCCAGCAGCGACCATGCCCACCAGCCCAGCCGCCGCCGCTCACCCACCGCTTCGCGTCTCAGCCAATACCCGGCGTTGAACCACACCACCCCGCCGACCCCGATCGGAGCCAGCAGGAAACCCACCGCAGCAGGCAACCGGTCCTGGTCCATCAGGTCGCGAGCGGCGGGAACCAGGAACCACCAGGCCAACAGCGCCGCCGTCAGGGCCATGGACAAGGCGTGGCGACGGCTGGCGAGCTTGCCGCGGGTACACAGCGCCACCACGACCCCAACCGGCACCGCCAGCGACAGGCCCAGCACGGCGTCCAGGCCGACCGTCGTCAGGCCCAGGACCATCGCCTGCACGAAGGACAGCGACAGCTTCAGCGTCGCCGCCAACTTGATGGTCTCGAAACCACCCGCGACCGCCCCCAGTCCAAGACCCAGGATCGGAGCGCGAAACGACGGCGAGAGATCTCGCAAGGCCATGCCTATTCCTGGTCCGGGTCGATGTAGCCAAGTGCTTTCAGCGCGGCGTTCGTCATGCTGTCCTGCTGCGGTGCCGCGACCTGGATACCGCCGGCCAGGATCTGGTCCAGGGCGGCGCTCACCGTGGCATCACAGGGCAGCGGGTGGTCTTCGCCGGGGTCAGCGACCAGATCGAAGCAGATCTGGCTGTCGTCCTTGCCCTTGCGGATCAGCTTGCGAGCCGGCTCGCGGTATGTGATCGACTGGCGGCTGGTCCACGAAGCGCACGCTGACCGTGCTGCTGACGATGGCCCGGTCATCACAGGCCCCGCCGGCGGCCATCCCGGACAAGTCCCGACCCGCCCGCAAGATCGCGTCCTGCCCCGGCGCGTGAGTCAGGCCCAGCATGGCGAGCAGGGTCGGCGCCACGTCTTCGTTCGACACCTGGCAGGGCACGCGGTACCCCGGGCGCGCCAGCCCTGGAGCACGAACGATCAGGGGCACCATCAGCGAGGCGTCGTAGAGATGGTCGCCATGGTCGAAGAGGTAGTCGTGCTCGGTCAGGCTCTCGCCGTGGTCGGCCGTGAGGACCACGACGGTGTCATCCAACAGGTTGTGAAAGCGCAGGCCGTCGATGAGCTGGCCGACCAAGCCGTCGCTGTAGCGAATCTCGGCGTCATAGGCGCCCTTCAGCCAGTCCGTGCTGGTGATCGCGCGGTCGGCGGCCGGCCAGTAGCGGGGCAGATCCAGCGGAGCGCCGTCGGTGGGCGGGTCGAAGGGGTAGCCCGGGGCTTCGTAGGGTCCATGGGGATCGAAGAGGTGGACCCACATGAAGAACGCGTCGTCATCGTGCTGGCCGAGAAAGGCCAGGGCGCGCTTCACGGTCAGGTCACCGCGGCGCTCGCGCAGGGTGTGGGCCGGAAGGAAGATCTGGTCCCAGGCCTTGACCAAGGACAAACTGTGCAGGCCCTGGAAGCTGCCGAAGTCATCGTCATAGACGTCCATCCCCTGGGACCAGCCGAAGCGGCTGTGCAAGGGAAAGCCCGACACGAAGGCGCCGGTGGTGTAGCCGGCGTCGTGAAAGGCGCGCCAGACCAGCGCCGGGCGATCCCCCAGCCGGGTGCCATTGGCCGCGACACCGGACTGATAGGGCGGTTGGCCGGTCATGATCGCCAGGTGACTGGGCTCGGTCACCGGCGCCGAGGCCACGACCGTCTCGAAGAGCGCCCCCTGCTTGGCCAGGGCGCTGAAGTTCGGCGTGGCGTTGTCGGCGCCGTAGGGCGCGATGTGGTCGGCGCGCAAGGTGTCCACCGTGATGATCAGCACGTTCTTGCGGTTGTTGCGCGGCTGTCCGACCACCGCGGCGGAACGCGTCACCGCCAGGCTGGTCCCGAACGCCCCCACGATGAGCGCGAGCAGCGCCACCACCACCCGCCCTCGCTCCACCACCGCGTCCAGCACGACGGCAAGCCCCGCTGCCACCAGCAGGATGCCGAGCATCCCACCCCACACCCGGGGGTCCGTCGCAAACCGGTTGAGGACCAGGTCAAAGCGATACCACAGCGCCCCGTGAACCAGGACCAGCGCACCGATCAGCATGCCGTAGGGCCGCTGGCGCGTGGCCCAGCCGATGAGCGCCGCCACGACCAGGTAGGCCGTCGCCAGGCCGATGCTGACCACCAGCAAGGCCGCGATGGCACCGGGTCCCATCCCGTGCTGGGGCGAGGCTCGCAGGCCGACTTCCAAGGCGCCGCTGCCGACCCCCAGGGTCACAGCCAACACGATCAGGGACGAGAGAGAAGGACGCCGCATGCGCGTGGCCTAACCAGGACCCGCTCGCCTTCACCCCGTGCCCTGTGCAGATTTGGTGCGAGGTGGGCACCGAGCTGGTGTCTGGAGCCCGCGGTGGCGACGGGAGCTGCATCGCAGCGCGCAAGTCGAGCGACCGACGCTTCCTGGTTGCTCGCGGTAGTCCTCGGATCGCCAGGTGCCGTCGTCGAGCAGCACGACGTGGTCGAATCCCAGGCCCCGGTCCGCCTTGGTGCGACACTTCTCGCGGACCAGCTCTTCCCAGATCTTGTAGGCGCATGCTACCAGGTGTCAGAGTCCAGACCTCCTGACATTGGGCCCGTCTAAAGTGACACAGTCGGCCCCCTTGACGGCAACTCTCAATCGGAGTTCCGTTCCGGGAAAACGGTCTTGGCCTGACAGAGCAGGTCAGCGACTGGGGGTGTGGGCAAGGGCAGGTTCTGGCCCCGCAGGGAGTCCAGCCTCCGGGGCTCAACTGGCCCCGGGGCCAGTTCTGCTGACAGACTACCGAGGCACCCACAACCGCGGCATCTCCAGCCACCGGCCCCCGCCCCACGGCGACGACACTCAGGTGCTCCGGGTGGTGATCACAACCTGCTGCGGCCCCTGCGGGATCATCCATTGCTCAA
>JAADHA010000453.1 GCA_013152105.1 Oligoflexia bacterium
CATGGGACGCCCTGGCGACCCTGGGCCAGAGCGATCCCACGACCGAAGCCACGGCGCTACGGGGAAAGGCCGACGCCCTGTTCGCCGATGATCGCTACGCCGACGCCCTGCCGCTCTACCAGGAAGCCGCGGACTTGGCTCCTGATCCCGCCGACGCCGGCTGGGCCGCCCTCGGCGCGGCCAACGCCCTGGCCGCTCTGGGCGATCCCGCGGCACCGGCCAAGCTGGACGCCCTGATGGATCACCCGGACCCCGAGGTCGCGGTCCAGGCGGCCGTGCGTCGGTCCCAGATCGCCGCCGAGGCCGAGGACTGGGAGACCGCGCGGAAGGTTCTGGCGGACGTC
Source organism: Oligoflexia bacterium (assembly GCA_013152105.1). GTDB lineage: Bacteria > Myxococcota_A > UBA796 > UBA796 > UBA2385 > UBA2385. Next base: position 345 of record JAADHA010000453.1, read on the forward strand.
GACGCTTCGTCGCTGGGTTCAGCCTGGGACACGACCGTTTCCCTCACGCGCGCCGCGGCCCTGTCTGGTGCCGGGAGCTACGCCGCGGCGGCCGACGTGATCGGAGCGCTCTCCGCCCGGTGGCCCGATGACGAAGAGGCGCAGCTTCCCGCCCTGCTCGCGCGAGCCGACCTGGCCCGTGCCCAAGGAGACCTGGCGACGGCCCGCGGCTATGCGCGCCAGGCCCAGGAGCGGGCCCAGGACCCGGGCTTCCAACAACAAGCCCAGGCACTCCTGGACCAGTTGGCCAAGCAGTGATCTCGTGGACGATCTCGGCTCGGTTTGTGCAAGCGCTTGACAGCGGGGCCGAAGGAAGCTTCGATCCGCCCGACGCTGCCCCCTGGCCAGAGACCAAAATGTTCCATCTTCGCCTGAACCCAAGCCTCTTTCCCTTCGTGGCCATCCTCGGGCTGCTCTGGACGGCCTGCGGCAGCAAGCCGCTCGACGACACCGGTACCCCGACGACGACCACCACCACCGACACAGGCGACACCGGTACTACGGTCGTGGTACCCGTCTGGACGGACGTCTCCATCGAGACCTCCCAGACCATTACCGGAGTCTACGTCGCCAGCACCGACGAAGCCTGGGTGACCATGAGCGGCGGACAGACCCGGCTGTGGCAGGCCGCGTCTTGGAACACGCTCACGATCGACGTCGACGACCAGGATCTGAACGGGATCTGGGGTACCGGCTCGGCCAGCGGCGCGACCGTCGTCGCCGTCGGGGACGCCGGGTACATCGCCGAGTGGGGCGCAAGCGGCTGGGACATCACCGACCTCGGCACGGTCAATTTCGAGTCCGTGGACGGCGCATCCAGCTCGGACCTGATGGCCGTGGGTTGGGGCGGCATCTACTCAAACAGCGGCGGTGCCTGGGCCTTCGACAGCAAGTCCAGCGGGATGCAGTTCAACCACGTCTGGTATGACGGCACGGAAGCCGCCGCGGTCGGCCAGGACGGGATCCTGGCCGTAAGGATCGGCGGAAAGTGGGTGGTCAGCCAGGACAAGGACCGCCGCGCCTTCTACGGCGTCTCTGGGACCAGCGCGGCCGACATCTACGCGGTTGGCGAAGGCGGGGTCGTGCTGCACTGGGACGGCACCGCTTGGTCCGACATCTCCCCCGACACCGACAAGAGCGTGTGGGCCGTGTGGGCCGCCAACGCTCAGAACGTCTACATTGTGGGCAACAGCGGGCTGGCGATGGTGTATCGCGACGGCGGCTGGACGGACCTGCCAACTGGCGCCACCAGCAACCTGTACGCCGTGGATGGCGCCGGCGTCAACGATGTCTGGGCAGTCGGTAGTCAGGGGACCGCGCTGCGCTACCAGCCCTGAGGGCCGCTTGGCCCCATCAAAAGGCCAAGCCCAAGCCAGCGCTGACGCCCACGGTCTGGCCGGCCGTCGCGTCGATGTGGGCCACCGCGCGGGCTGCCCCGTTCCACGCCGCACCCAGCGGGCGTGAGTAGAACGAGAAGCCGGCGACTGCCGAGGCAGGCAGCGTCGGAGAGAGCTCGAGCATCAGCCCGCCGCTGCCCATGGTCTCGACGGACTCTTGCCACAGGGGAGTCGCCTCTACGCCCACGTGGCCGACGAAGCCGCCGTCTGGATCACCCCAGGCCAGCGAGGCCGCAAGGGTGCCCAGCAGGTGGGTGCTGGTTTCACCAGTGGGACCAGGATCGCTGGGATTGCCACCGTCCAACCGTGCCTGAAGCGCCGCCCAGAAGATCTGGTTGATGGGAAGCGCACCGCGCACAGCCAGCCCGTAGCCCAGACCGGTGGCGTTGAAATCCGCTTCCTTGATCTTGGTGCGCAAGTAGCCGACATTGCCCGCCACCGAGAGACCGTGAGCCAGCGCGATCTGGAGCTCGACCCCGGTCAGCGTGCGCTGGTCCCAGCCATCACAGCCGGTGTCAGTAGCCGCGCAGGCCTGGTCCCTGACCCGGGTGGACCGCAAATCGGCCAGGCTGGTGAGGCGGACACGGCCGACCTTCGGGTTGGCGACCGGGTCGACGACCGGCGCGGCCATAGCGGCGGAGCCAGCGAGCAGCAGGGAAATCAGCATGGACATCGGTGGTGCTTGGCCGGGAGAGCGGGGCCGCCAACATAGCGTCACCGGGCCCCATGTGCCCGCATCTTGCCGTCGACATCAGCGCAGATCATCCCAGTAGAAGTAGACGCCGCCGTAGTACCAGTTGTACGTGAAGGCGCCGGTGGACTCGTCGTAGGTCGTGGTGCTGTAGGTGGTCGCGTACCAGGCCGAGGACGCGTAGTAGTAGTACATCAACGCCGGGGCGCCGTAGTAGTCGGCGGTGTAGCCGTAGGCGAAGACCCAGGACGCTCCAACCTTGGCGGGGTCGCTGAAGCCCAAGACGTTCATGATGTAGTCGCAGGCGACGCCTCCGTCGCTCCATCCTCCGGTATCTCCGGCGATCTCGAAGGCCCAGTCGCACTGATCGCAATCATCCAGGGGGACCCCCGCTACCGGGTAGGTCAGCAGGCACAGGTCATCGTCGCTGAAGTAATCGATGGCGTCGATCGACTCGGTCCCTGTGTAGCTCTTCCCGACAACCACGTCAGCGTCGCCGACCCAGTAGAGCAGGGCGATGCCCGTGTCCGGCGATGATGTCGTGCCGGCGTCGCCTGTGGTGCCGGCGTCGCCTGTGGTGCCGGCGTCGCCTG
>JAADHA010000149.1 GCA_013152105.1 Oligoflexia bacterium
GTCACACAGGGTGGTGCCGCCCAACAAGGAGATCAACATGCCCGGCGCCAACGGAGGGAGGGGCAGGGTCCTGCCCATGCCCCGGGCCAGCAGCACGACATTGGCGGCCAGCAGCAGGCAGACGATGAACTGGAGCACCAGGACCGCGCCCAGGCGGGCCGTGATCAGCGAGGCCGCGCGTACCGGGGCCGCCAGCAGGGTCTCGGTCACGCCCTCGTTGCGGTCGGCGACACCGGTCAGGCTACAAAAGAAGAAGCCGACCATGCCGAGCACGAAGACCACGTAGGCCCAGGCAGCGCGTTGTCTCGAGAAGGGCGGCGGATGCGGAAAGTCCAGCAGGGTGGTCTGCGCCACGACCAGGTCGCGCTGAGGCTCGCCTCCAGCGGCGATGACCCACTCGGCGAGCACCGTCTGACCAGCCGCGTGGACCGCGTCCGAGACCCGGTCCTGCAAGTCCGGGTCGACCGCCTCGATGGTGAGCTCGATGGCATCCTGGCTGGCCAGCTCGAGCTGGGGGTGGGACCGGTCCAGCCCATCACCAGCCCTCGCCGAGAGGATCGCTGCGTCGACCTCGCCAGCCTGCCAGGCCGCGTCGGGGTCTGGTGTGTCGACCACCCGCAAGCCAGCGTCCTCCAGGGCATCGCGCAGGGCATCGCTCCACGATCCAGCCAGGGGCAGATCGTCGGCCAGCGGGTCCGGCATGGCCACGGTCCTGGTGCTCTCCAAGCTGATCACGACCAGTCCCACGAAGACCGCGGTCGGGAGCATGAGCAGGGCCGGCAGGATCACGTAGGTGTAGGTCTGCGAGGTGCGCGACAGGCGCAGCAGTTCCATGCGCAGCAGGGTCAGGATGGTCCGCATCCTTAGCGCCCCTGGACCAGATGCCGGAATGCCTCGGCCAGGCTCGTCGTGCCAGTCCGCGCGCACAGCGCCTGGGCGGTGTCGACCGCGCACAGTCGCCCCGCGTAGAGCACGGCGATCCGGTCGCAGATCCGATCGGCCTCGTCCATCAGGTGGGTGCTGTAGAGCACGGCCGCGCCCTCGTCTCGCAGGCGCTGCACTTCACAGAGCAGGTCGTCGGTGGCCATCAGATCCAGGCCAGCGGTGGGCTCGTCGAGGATCAGGACGGCCGGACGGTGGACGGCAGCGCAGGCGATACGCAGGCGTTGGCGCATTCCAGTGGACAGACCCTCGACGAAACGGTCGGCGAAGTCTGCCAGGCGGAAGCGGAGGATCGTCTCCTGCACGACCTCGGCGGGCCGATCCAGGCCGTGCAGATCAGCGAAGAGGCGCAGCGCCTCGCGGCAGCTCAGCCGCGCGGGTAGTCCCGAGGTGGTGCTGAGGTAGCCGAGCCTGGAGCGGGCCGCCATCGCCTGGCGCTGGACATCGTAGTCGAGGATGCGGGCCGTGCCTGAGGTAGGGGGAGTCAGCGTAGCCAGAACCTGCATCAGCGTGGTCTTTCCAGCGCCGTTGGGGCCGAGCAGGCCAACGACCTCGCCCGCCGCGACCTGGAAGCTGGCCCGGTCGACCGCCTGGACCGGTGGCCCCGAGGGCTGGGGCCAGGTGCGGGACAGCTCGATGACGTCGATGGCGGGGGCGCTGGTCAGGGTGTGCTCCAAGGGCTGGGGCATGGTAGCGCTCGCGCTTCTCGCTTGGCCAGAGACTCGGCCGGCGGGCATCGTCCGGGCAATCCAAGTCGCTGAGAGGTTGTGGTTCTGGACCGGAGCAGGCACACTGCCAATTCGACCTGAGGTACCCGTGTCTCCAGCCATCACCCTGCTCGCGCTTCTCCTCAGTCCCCCAGCCCAAGCCGACCAGCTTGTCTCGGGTGACAACATTCGCATCTACTACGACGGCACGGGCCACTGGAACGCCGCGGCGGCGGGCCTGGGTCTGCAATACAACTTCAGCGGGACCTGGGTCGACTACACCTACCCCGGTTCCCCCTACGCCATGTGGTCGGTCGAATTCACCTACGCCGGTACGGCCTACCAGCACTACACCCACAACTCCTACGGCACCACGATGACGGTCGTGTCCGAGTCGGATGACTCGACATCTTCCGTGGCCAAGTCCACCTACCAGATGACCGCAGGCCCCCTCTCCATCGTCAAGAGCGAAGAGTGGGACATCACGGGCAGCGTCATCCTGGTTCGTTTTCAGATCACCAATACTGGCAGCAGCGATGTGTCCGATCTCCGGTGGATGCAGGCGACCGATCCCGACCAGGACGCCTGGACCTACGGCAGCTATTCCACCTACATCGACACCCGCGATGTGACGGGCGATGGCACCGCTGACTGGGTCGAGGCCCGAGGCCCCAGCTCGGGCCGCACGATCGGGTTCGGTTCCTGTGATCCCGCCAACTCCACGATGGGGGGCTTCGGGAGCTGGTCCTATGTCGTCGACGCGGACCAGACTCTCTCGGATTACGGCGGCACCAGCTACGACTACGCCATCGGCCTGCGCTACCAGGAACCGGCCGCGATCGCGCCTGGAGCGACCGTCGTCAGCAGCTTCCTGGTGGTGTTGGCCGGGGACTACTCGACCGCACGGGCCGACTACCTTGCCAATCTGGGCAAGTGTGATCTGTGCGATGACGATGGAGACGGCGTCAACGGCGCGGACTGTGGTGGCTCAGACTGTGATGACACAGACGCCACGATCTATCCTGGGGCGGTGGATGCATGGTACGACGGCATCGACAGCGACTGCGCGGGCGACAATGACTACGACGCGGACGTGGACGGCTACGACAGCAGCGCCTATGGCGGGACGGACTGCGACGACACGGTGGCGACCACCTACCCCGGGGCGGCGGATGCCTGGTATGACGGCGTCGACAGCGACTGTGCAGGCAACGATGACTACGACGCGGATGGGGACGGCCACGACAGCAGCACCTACGGCGGCGATGACTGCGACGACACGAACCCGACGATCTACACGGGCGCGACGGACACCTGGTACGACGGCGTCGACAGTGACTGTGCGGGCAACGATGACTACGACGCGGACGGGGATGGTCACGACAGCAACGCCTACGGCGGAGATGACTGCGAC
>JAADHA010000031.1 GCA_013152105.1 Oligoflexia bacterium
CCCTCCCAAGCCCTGGCCAGCCTGATGCTGCGTTGGTCACAGCGCTGAACTCGAGCGCTCCGAATACTCACGCACGCCGGCAGCGTTGACGGCCAGCCGGGTTAGCCGCGTTCCCTCGCTCGCGCGCGGCCCCCTGCGCGTGCCCCCCCCCATGGAGCGCCCATGTCTGCCGGAGAAGCCCAAGCCATCCTCGAACCCGCCGCTACCCGAGTCCGCGATCCCCTGTCGGGTCGCAGCCTGTGGTTGGCGGGCCTCATCAAGGACCCCAAGATCGACGGCGACACGCTCTCCTTCACCCTGACAGCCCAGCCCAAACACAGCACGGACGACCTCGGACGCATGCGCGAAGCCCTGCTTCGCAACATCGAGGGCCTGGGTTGGAAGGGCTCGGTCCAGTGCAGCGTGCGCCCCGCCCTCGCCCAGGGTGACGCGGACAAAGCGCCCGTCCGCGGGATGGAGGCCGGCGGCATGCAGCCCCACGGCGGTCCGATCGCCAAGGGCCCCATCCCCGGTGTGAAGCGAATCGTCGCGGTCGCTAGCGGCAAGGGCGGGGTCGGCAAGTCCACCGTCGCCACCAATCTGGCGGTGGGCCTGGCCCTGACCGGCTGGAAGGTCGGCCTGATGGACGCCGACATCTACGGTCCCAGCGTGCCCACCATGCTCAAGGTTAGCGGCCGGGTCTACGCCAACGCCGATCAAAAGATCCTGCCCCACGAAGCCCACGGCATCAAGGCCATGTCCATCGGCTTCATGGTCGACGACAAGGAACCCATCATCTGGCGAGGCCCGATGGTGATGGGCATCGTCAAGCAGTTCCTGCAGGACGTGGACTGGGGCGAGCTCGACGTGCTGATCGTAGACATGCCACCTGGCACGGGCGATGCCCAGCTCACGATGGTCCAGGCGGTCGACATCACCGGCGCCATCATCGTCACCACGCCCCAGGATGTCGCCGTGATCGACGCCGTGCGGGGGCTCGAGATGTTTCGCAAGCTCGACGTGCCAGTCCTGGGAGTGGTCGAGAATATGGCCTATATGGACCTGCCGGATGGCAGCCGGATCCACCCCTTTGGCCAGGGCGGCGGTCGCCGGGCGGCCGAAGAGTACCAGGTCCCTCTGCTCAGCGAAGTGCCGCTGGACGGGTCGGTCCGAGAGGGCGGCGATGCGGGTCGGCCCGTGGTGCTCGACGACACCGGCGCTGGCAGGGTCTTTCGCGAGATCGCGGATGTCGTGCAGCAGGCCTTGCGCTGATCTGTCCTCTACGCAGGGCGCGCTCAGGCCGATAGGGCACCGTTGATGAAGCCCCTCACCGACCAATTCGGCCGCACGCACACCTACCTCCGGGTCAGCGTCACCGACCGGTGCAATTTCCGCTGCACCTACTGCATGCCCAAAAAGGGCATGACCTGGATGCCCCGCGCCAACCTGCTGAGCTTCGAGGAGATCCAACGGCTGGTGGCCGTCTTCGCGCAGGCCGGGGTGACTCGGGTCCGCCTCACCGGTGGCGAGCCGCTGATCCGTCGGAACATCGATCGCCTGGTCGCCGCGGTGGCCCAGACTCCTGGCATCCAGGATGTCGCGCTCACCACCAACGCCCAGCTCCTGGCACCGCTCGCACAAAGCCTCAAGGATGCCGGGCTGCGCCGCATCAACGTGTCCTTTGATTCCCTGAGACCTGAACGTTTCAAGTCCATGACCCGCGGAGGCAGCCTCGCCTCGGTCCTCACGGGGATCGACGCCGCGCGCCAGGCGGGCCTGGCACCCATCAAGATCAACGCGGTGCTTCTGCGCGACCAGAACGACGACGAGATCGAGGACCTGGTCCGCTTCTTCAGCCAGTGGTCCGATGACACCGAGCTTCGCTTCATCGAGTACATGCCCTTCCAAGCCCGCTGGCACCAGGGCGTCGCCGCCGCGGACGTACAGAAGACGCTGCGCGCTCGTTGGACCCTGCTGCCTCTGCGCGAGTCTTCGGGCAGCGGTCCGGGCGTCGGTGCCGGCCCGGCGCGCACCTGGCGCATCGCCGAGACCGGGCTGGTGGTCGGCTTCATCAGCCCCCTCACCGAGCACTTCTGCGCCTCGTGCAACCGCCTGCGCCTGATGGCCGACGGCCACTTGCGGACCTGCCTGGCCCACGAAGACACCCCCTCGCTCCGCGACCTGCTACGAGGCGGCGCCAACCAAGACCAGCTCGACCGCGCGGTCCGGGCGATGGTGCTGGGCAAGCCCGAGGGACACCGCTGTGAAGCCGATGGGGGCACCGTCTTTCAGGGCGTGATGACCAGCGTGGGCGGCTGAGACGCGCGGGGCGGCCCAGCCATCACTTGCTCCCTCCGTCGACCACAGGTAGCATCCGCCTCGACCCGATCCCGTGGGAGCGATGCGCAAAGACCTGCCAAACCTCGCCGCAACCTTGGGCGCCCTGCTGGTCGCCGGGGCGCCGGCCTACGCAGCCTACCCACAGGACGTGACCCTCTCCCAGCTCGACGAGTACCAGGGCGACGCCTACACCAACACCGACACCATCGAAGCCAGCTACCGCACCGTGGTGCGCGACCTGGGAACCGGCCTGGCGAACAAGCCCCAGGGCGGCGCCACCCTGGGCATCGACGGCTTCGATATCAGCATGGGGACGACGCTCATCTTCGTCAAGGGCAACCAGTACCAGGGCGGGGCCACCGCGTGGGAGCGCGTGCGAGAAGGCAACCAGGCCACCGGCGCGGTCGCCGTGCCCGAACTCAGCCTGCGCAAGGGGCTGCCCATGTCGCTGGAAGTCGGCGCCCACATGGGCTGGCTGGCCATGACCCGCCAGGGCGACATCGGGGGCTACGGTCGGATCGCACCCCTCGAAGGCCAGGACAAGTGGCCCGAAGTAGCGTTCCAGGTCGGCTACACCGGCTATGTCGGCAACGATGAACTCGAACTGGGCGTGACCGACGCCAGCGTGTCGATCGGCAAGACCGTGGCCATCGCCGCCTTGCAACGATCCAAGACCACCACCATCCAGCCCTTCGCCGCCGCCGGCCTCAACTGGATCCGAGCGACCCCCGTGCTGCCCGATG
>JAADHA010000132.1 GCA_013152105.1 Oligoflexia bacterium
GGGACGACTGCGAGGACAGCGAAGCGCTGGCCCACCCCGGCTTGGCCGAGGTCTGCGGTGACGGACTGGACAACAACTGTGACGGTGTACCGGACCCCTGCGGCGTCAGCGCCACCTTCTACGGCGAAGCATCGGGTGACAAGGCCGGTGGTGCGGTCGGGGCGGGTGGTGATATCAACGGTGACGGCTACAACGACATCGTCATCGGCGCTAGCTGGCAGAACGGCACATTGCTGGACGACGGGGTGGCGGTGGGCGCGGTCTATGTGGCCGAGGGTCCGATCAGCGGGGCCTACAACCTGGCGACTGCGACCGGAAAGATCGAGGGCAGCGCGGACCAGGACCGACTGGGCAGCTCGGTGACCATCGTCGGCGACATCGACGGAGACAACTACGACGACATCCTGGCGGGTGCCTTCGGCGCGGACATCGGCGGGGCTATGCGGCGGGTGCGGCCTACCTGTTCAGCGGTCCGGTCAGCGGCATCGTCAGCGCTGACGCGGCGACGGCGGTGATGGTCGGCGAGCTTCCCGAAGACCGGGCGGGATGGGCCGTCAGCGGTGGTGGCGACTATGACAATGACGGCAGGGCGGACTTCCTGATCGGCGCCTATGAATCGGACGGATCAGCGGCAGCCGCGGGTGCGGTCTACCTGGTCTACGGACCTGCCAGCGGAACCATCGACCTGTCCTTCGCGGACTCGCGGATCCTGGGCATTGCCGCCGGGGACTGGGCGGGCTTCTCCGTCGGTAGCGTGGGGGATGTCAACGGGGACGGCGATGACGACCTGGTGATCGGCGCGCCCTTTGCGCACCCGGACGGCAGCTATGTGGGCGCGGCTTACCTGGTCTATGGCCCACCCGATGATGGCGATATGTCCTTGTCCGACGCGGCGCGGGTCTACACGGGCATCAACCCGGGCGACCGGGCGGGCTTCTCGGTCGCGGGTGTGGGGGACATCAACGGCGACGGTCGTGGGGACATCCTGGTCGGCGCTCCCAACAACGACGCGGGTGCCGAGGAATCGGGTGCGGCCTATCTGGTCAGCGGCAATGCATCGTCGGCCACCTTGTCCGACTCCCTGGCCGTCTTCGTCGGCGAGAACGGCGATGACCACGTGGGATCGGCCGTGGATGGCGCTGGTGACATCAACGGGGACGGCAACCTGGATCTGCTGATCGGTGCGGACCGCGACGACTATGCCGACTCGGACGCTGGCGGTGCCTATGTCGTGATGGGGCCGATCGTCGGTTCCTTCGACCTGTACGAAGCCGAGGGCAAAGTCATCGGCGAAGCGGCTGATGACCACGCGGGTGGTTCAGTGGCAGGGGCGGGAGACACGGACGGCGACGGTTTCGACGACTTCGTGGTCGGCGCCCCGGGCAACGACTTCATTGATGATAACGCGGGTGCCGCCTACCTGATCTACGGTGGTGGCTTCTGATCTGAGCTAGCATTCTGAGCTAGCATGGGGGGGCACGCTCGCCCGGCTATCGCTCAGTCCTGCTGCAGCTCCTTCAGCGCGTCGAGAGGCAGGGGGAACCAGCGCAGCTTCTCAAAGGCAAGGTCCAGCTTGGGCTGGTCCACGTCGTGGGGCAGTCTGGCCGAGGTGCTTGACTCCAGGTCGGCCACGATCTGCCCAGCTTCCGCAAGGTAGGCTCTGAGGACCCGCTCGGGCTCTCGCACGTGGCGCGAGGCGTAGCTCATGGTGCCGTCTTCATAGGAGACATCCAACAGGCTGGTCGTCGGCCGGGGCCGGTCACCGCGATAGCGCCACAGCCCGCTGGTCGGGCAGAAGTCGTACAAGGGCAGCAGCTTCCAGCCATGCTCGGCGATGAACACGACGGCCTCGACGATGAACTGAAAGGTCGCCTCGGAGATGAAGTAGTTGAAGTTGAGGCGCACCCAGCCCGGCTTGATCCCCTCGCAGCCCGCCAGGATCTCTTGTTCGAAGGCGTGGCTGGTCGCCAGGTCGATGCCCAGCAGGCGGTGGCCATAGGGTCCCGCGCAGCTACAGCCGCCACGGCTCTGGATCCCGAAGAGATCGTTGAGCAGGGCCACGACGAAGTTGTGGTGCAGCCGGCGGTGTTGGTGTTCGATCAGGAAGGAGACGATGGACAGGCGCCAGGCGTCAGGGTTTCCCAGGATCTGGATCGATGGGGTGTCTCGCCAGACCTGGATGGCGCGGCGGATCATGTCGTGCTCACAGTCCTGGATGGTCTTCACGCCGACCGCGTCCTTGAGCTGAAAGACCAGGCCCGCCCGGATGGACTCGATGATGGCGGGAGTGCCGCCTTCTTCTCGTTGCTCGACATCGGTGAGGTAGCGGTGGTCCAGGTAGTTGACATAGGCCACGGTGCCGCCCCCAGGCCAGGCCGGCACGCGATTCTGGAACAGGGCGCGCTTGGCGATGAGCAGGCCTGGGGTGCCTGGACCGCCGATGAACTTGTGGGGGCTGACGAAGATTGCGTCCTTGTAGGCCAGGTGGCCGTCCGGGTCGTCATCGGCCATGTTCAGCTCGATCTGTACATAGGGCGCAGCGGCGGCGAAGTCCCAGAAGGACAGGGCACCGTAGCGGTGCAGCAGGATGGCGACGTTGCGGGTGTCGCTGCCGATGCCGGTGACATTGCTGGCGGCCGAGAAGCTGCCGATCTTGATGGGCCGGTCCTGGTAGCGCTGAAGCTCTTGTTCCAGGTGAGCCAGACTGGCGCGGCCATCCGTGTCTTCGGCGATGGTGATGACATCGCAGATGCTCTCGCGCCAAGGCAGCTCGTTGCTGTGGTGTTCAAACGGGCCGACGAAGACCACCGGGCGTTCTGCCGTGGGGATCTGCTCCAGCAGGTGGTACCGGGCATCCAGGTCGGCCGGCAGGCGCAGGTTCATGCAGTCGATGAGCTTGTTGACCGCGCCGGTGGCGCCGCTGCCCGTGAAGATCACGACATCGTCCTTCGTGGCGCCGACCGCGTCGCGAATGATCTGGCGGGCTTCAGCGCGAAAGTGCATGGTCTGCAAGCCGGTGCCGCTGCTTTCGGTGTGGGTGTTGGCATACAGCGGCATGACTTCTTGCCGGATGAAGTCCTCGATGAAGCTCAGCGAGCGTCCAGACGCGGTGTAGTCGGCGTAGGTGACCCGCCGTGGTCCGAAGGGGCCAGGGATGACGTGATCGCGGCCGATCACCGAGTTGCGGACGGTCTCGATCAGGCGTTGCCGAGGGTCGATCATGGGGGGGAACTCCGAGGATGGTCAGAGGGGTCCGCTATGCCGAAGAGCCGGTGGACGTAAGGCGTGGTGCATCGAGCAATCCGGGCCATGTCCAACGATGCTGCCACCAGGCGGCACACGAGCAAGGCCAGCTTCTCTGTGAACCAGGCGTAGAACGCACCAAGGGCGGCGGGCGCGGCGGGCGCGGCGGTGCCGATACGGTCACAACGCGGCTTGTTAGGGTTGACGACGGAGCTTATGACCGCAGGGTGGCCATTACTGATACC
>JAADHA010000131.1 GCA_013152105.1 Oligoflexia bacterium
GGCTGACCGTCCGTCCGCCGGCGCGGGCGTGTGCCGCCGTGCCCTGTTCAGCCGCCGAAGCGCCCGCGAGCTGCGAGCTGAGCGGATCGACCCGCTCGGCCAGGTAGCCGACGATCTCGTGGGTGACCTCGGCGATGCCCACCATGCCGTCGATGTCCAGCTTGTCGGCGGTGTCGCTGGGCCGGTGGTAGTCGTCATTGGCCCCGGAGAAGAGCTGGACGGCGGGCACACCTCGTTCGAGGCAGGCGACCTGATCCGAACTGTCCAGGTCCTCGCTCACCATGGAGGACTGTACACCGGTCACATAGCCGGCACCCATGAAGATGTAGGGCCACTCCTTGGCGGATCCGCCTCCGATCACCAGGAGCTTGCCTTGTCCCAGGCGCCCAACGGTGTCCAGGTTCACGCAGGAAGCGGGCAGACTGTCCTCGGCCATGCCAGCCAGCAGGTGACGAGCCCCCAGCAGGCCCGCTTCTTCGCCCGAGGTGACGGCGAAGAGAACCGGCCTGGCCCGCGGGCCCTCGGCCAGCATCACGCGGGCGAGGTCGAGCAGCACGGCCACGCCCGAGGCGTTGTCGTCGGCGCCGGGGTGTACCTTGCCCTGGTTGCCCTCGCGCACATCGGGCCAGCCCAGGCCCAGGTGGTCGAGGTGGGCCATCACCACGACCGGGTGTGTTGCGAGGGCGGGATCTGTACCCGGAATGGTGGCGAGCAGGTTGGTGAGCTGAACGGTGCGCTGGCCCTGGCCGTCTTGAGTCGGCACGGTCTGGTCGAAGGTCTGACGGAAGCCGTCGCTTCCCGCGGGGTCCAGCCCAAGCTGGTTGAGGCGGGACTCCACCCAGGCCGTGGCTTGCTCCAGGCCCTGGCTGCCCAGGCCCCGTCCCTGCATGGCTGGGTCGGCCAGGGTGCTCGTCGCGCGCTGGAGCAGGGCGGCGTCAAAGAGCGAGGGGAGCTGTGCCAGGGGCTGGCGCTCGGGCAGCGCGGCCATGGCGAGCCGCTAGCCAGCAGGTCGCGGGACAGCAAGTCGCGGGACAAGGGCGAGGTGCGAGGTACCCAGCTTCCCTTGTGCGTGTTCTGAGGTTCCTCGCCCGAGAAGGCCAGGTAGCTGTAGCGCGTGTAGTGGGGCAGCTTGCGGGCCAGCCCCGCGATGGCGGCCACGGGCTGGGCGGCGACCCAGCCGACGGCGGTGGCCGGATCGTCGGCGCCCCGCGTCACCAGCACCGCTGAGTGGCCCTGGCGAGAGATCTGCTGGTCGTCCAGGCTCAGACCCGAGGCGGTGAGCTTCACGCCGTCGTCGACCAAGGTCGCGGCCACGTCCTTTGCGAAGCGGTTGTCCCAGCCCAGCACCCACACCGAGCCCGTCGGCAGGGTGTCGATGGCGTCGTCCTGGAGCAGGGTTGGCGTTCCCGGCCGGGCCCACTTGGTGGCCAGGTCTGTCCACGCCTGGGTCTCTTCCAGGCTGGCCGAGGCGGGCAGGACGAAGACCTGCTGGTCGGCGCCGCTGAGGGTGGACAGTGCCGGCGGCAGCTCCATCGGGTCCAGGCGACGCATGACATCGAAGGCCGGGTCCACGTCGATGCGCACCGGTGGGCCGGGCAGATCCACGTCGACGCTGGCCTCGAGTCCAGTCATGGGCACCTGTACGATCACCGCGTCCTTCTGGCCCGCGATGGTGATGGCGACCGGTACAGTCATTGGATAGGCCGTGTCTACCTGGGTCTGTTTCAGGTTGAGGGTGAGCCTGGTGCCGTCCTCTGTCGTGACTGTTTTCACGTCACCGAGCTTCAGCACGGGCGCGCCGGTGCGCGAGGTCCACGCGTCGAAGAAAGGAGCCAGATCCTGACCAGATGTCGCTGAGAATGCGGCTGCAAGCTCGCTAAAGGATACGCGGCTGAAGCGATTGTCGGTGTAGAACTGGCGCAGCGCGGCAAGGAATGCGTCGTCACCGATCTGCCGGCGCACCATGTGGTATAGCATCAGCGCCTTGCCATAGCCCACCGCTTCGGACGCGGCCGAGCTGCGCGACCCGAACTGGGTCAGCGGAAAGTCCTGTTCTGCCCGGACGAAGTCGGTGTACTTCTGCAAGGTCGAGCGCCGATACTTGAGGCCCTCGCCCTTGGCCTCGGAGAACAGGTGGTCGGCCATATAGGCGGTCAGTCCCTCGCACCAGTTCCCACGCGAGCCATCCACGTAGACCGAGTTTCCCCACCAGTTGTGCAGCAGCTCGTGCGGGTAGGATGTCGTGATCACCCAGGGAAAACGGATCACCTGGGGGCCCAGCAGCGTGAAGCCGGGCATGCCGTAGCCGGTCTCCCAGAAGTTCTCGACCAAGCTGAAGGAGTCGTAGGGGTAGGGCGGCAGAATGCCCTGGTACAGAGCCAGGTAGCGCCGGGTGGCCTGGAGATAGCGTGCGGCCAGGCCGGGGTCGTCGGACCGCAGGAAGGCCCGGGTCTGGACGGTCGAGCCGTCGGGGCGTGGCGCGCTGTCTTCGTAGCTGTGCCAGGGGCCAGCCACCAGGTAGACCTCGTCCGAGGGCCAGGCCATATGCCAGGTCGTGCTGCGTGTGCCGTCGGCCGCCAGCTCGTGCAGGGAGCGGCTGCCTTGGCTCACGACATCCCAGGGAGGCTGCAGCCCGTCCACGCGCAGGTCGAAGGTCACCAGATCATCGCCGGTGTCGGGCACCCAGTAGGATGCGCCGGCCAGGAAGACCCCGTCGGGGCCGATGGTGCCGGGGGTCTCCGAGAAGCTGCGCTGGTACTCCTCGCCGGACTGCGCCAGGGGGTGGTCCAGCACGCCGCCGTAGCGCAAGCTGATCGGCTGGCGGGCCTTCTTCTTGGTGCGGAGCAGTCGGTAGCCCTTCACCGGCACGTCCGGGTCCACGGTGGCCGAGCTCGCGTTGATGCCGAAGAAGTCCGCCGCCACCGGGCCCTCGACCGCTTGGAGTTCCCACCCCCGCGTGTCGACCTGAGGCTCCAGGCCATCGTGGAGCACGAAGCGAAGCTCGGTCTGGTGGGGGTCGGCCAGGGTGATTCGGTCGAGCACGTCCAGGCTGTGGGCCTGGGGATCGAGGGTGACGTCGAGGTCATGGTGCAGCGGCGCCGCCAGGGCCAGGGACGGGACGCATGACAGGGTCACACAGCAAGCCAGCAGGAACGGAGACAGACGACGCATGGGATCTCCCGGAGGGCGGCCCGCACGCGGAACCGCCGGTGATGGGTTGCTCCGTCTAGCCGCTTGCGGTGAAGGCTGCCGCAGAGTGGGTGCCCTCGCCCTCGCCCTCGCCCTCGCCTGAAAGCTACTGACACCTGGCAATCAAGGCATGCTACGCTGGCGCAGCCAACCAAAGGAGGCAGCATGCGAAACGTCCTGCTGACCCTGCTCGCGGTCATCATGATCGCCTGCGGAGCAGCCAACAAATCTGGCGAAACGGGTACAAATGCTGGAACAACTGCTGGAACAACGGCAGCGGACGGCGGTACTGTCGCGACGACCAGCGACGCTGGCGCCACCGCTGATGCGGGATCAAGCACGGGTACCATCGAGTGTACCCTGGGCTCGGTCTACGGTGACGCTCCGACGATCGACCCGGACAACCCGGTCTACTCCGACAGCGAGTGGACCCAGGCCGACATCGAAGCCGCCTTTGCTCAGGCGCAGGCGGACAACACGACCGCCTACCAAGCCTACCATTTCGCCGCGAGTGCCGACGGATCGATCCTGGAGTGCGCGTTCTGTGCTTGTGGCTGTGCCACGACCCAGGGCCACCTCTCTGCCATTGACTGCTTCAAGGATATGCACGGATTCTCGTGACTGTACTGTCAAGACATAGCTCTCCGGGCTGAGAGCTTGCTGGCAAAGGGTTTGAGCGAAGATGAAGTCAAGACGACGCTACAGGACGAGTATCCCCCTGAGTAGCACGCTGCTGATCGTGGCGCTGTCGGGGCTCCTGGCCTGCCATCCGAGTGGGTTCGACGGCGCCTCGACCGACAGCTCGACCGACGGCGCCTCGACCGATGGTGCCTCGACCGA
>JAADHA010000362.1 GCA_013152105.1 Oligoflexia bacterium
TGCAATGGCTTGGTGTGTGAGGCTGCCCTCACGAAGGTGGTGCACTTTCAGGCGCGTCATGATGTCGATCACTTGCGGATCCTCGGGCTGATGGGGCCGGCACCCTTACCGAGGATCCGCGGCGCGGAACGGGGGCGGCCACCCGCCAGAGTTTCCGGATTTTTTCCCGCCAGAATTACTGGATGTCACATCAGGCGCTTCGCGGTGTCCGCGGTGATGGTTCGCTTGCTCTTGTTGAGGTACTCACCAGGGTGGTTTTCGGGATGGTTCCATATGGGTTTCCAAATCAAGGGACAGGTTGTCCTGAAGGTCAGGACATGATGATCGCCCCGGTCTGCTACCCTCCCCCCAGCGGCGAGGGTCCCGATGCGCTTGCGACTGGATGGCGACTACCTAAACCTGGATCAGCGGCGGCGGGTCTTCACCGACGCCGACCGGGCGATCCTCGACGACTTGCTCAACCGCTACCAGGCGGCGCTGGGGCTGCCGCCCCACCCGGGCCAGTTGCCCGACATTGGGGACGCGCTGTTTCGCTGGCTGGACGGGGACCAGGGCTGGGGCCAATTGGTCGTGCAAGAGGCGGCCGGCGAGGTCCTGGAGATCCAGGCCGCTGCCACCGAGAGCGCGCTGCTGGACGCGCCCTGGGAGTTGCTGCGGCAGCCCGGCCAGCCCTGGTGTGGACCGCCGCTGGAGGACCCGGCCTTTTTGGTACGCTCCCGGAATACCTGCCCGGTGCGACGGGTGCTGGGCAAGTCCGCGAAGGCCCGCGCCCCCAGCCCCCATGCCCTGTCGGTGCTGTTCATGGCCGCGTCCCCCCAGGGGCAGGACCGACTGGCATTCGAAGCCGAAGAGGTGGCCATCTCCCGGGCGGTCGGTCGCTTGCCCCTCGACCTGGTCGTCGAAGAGACCGGCGACCCGACTGAGCTGGGGACGCGCCTGGCGGGCCTGGCACCTGTGGACGTGCTGCACCTGAGCTGTCATGGCCGGGGTGGCGCCGACCCGGTGCTGCTGCTCGAAGACGAACAGGGCAAGGCCCGCCCCACCACCGCCGCGCAGCTTCGGACCGCGCTGGGCGCAAACGCGCGCGGCCTGGGCCTGTGCGTGGTCTCGGCCTGCGAGACGGCGGCATCCAGCCCCCTCGGCTCACTGGTGCGGTCGCTGGTGGCCGAAGACCTGCCCGCCGTGCTCGGCTGGGCGGCCAGCGTCGGGGACCACGAAGCCACCTGCTTCGCCGCCGCGCTCTACCGCCACCTGGCCGCGGGATCCAGCCTGGGTCAGGCCCTGGGCGAGGCGCGCCGCACCCACGTCCAGGATCTGCCTCACGGCACCGAGTGGCACCTGCCGCGCCTGTACCTTGGCCCGGCCGCTCCCCAGGCCGAACTTAGCCGCCGCAACGGCCGGCGCCGCTTCGACGGCGGGGCAGCGCAGAGCCGCTTCTTGGGCGAGAACCGCAACGTGCCCGTCGCCCGCCCCGACCAGTTCGTCGGCCGTCGGCGGGCCTTGCAGCGGTGCATCCGGGCGCTGCAAGATGGCGACCACGTCGGCGTCCTGCTGCATGGGGTGGGCCAGCAGGGCAAGTCCAGCCTGGCCGCCCGCATCGCCGACCGCCTGTGTGCCAGCGAGCACCGCTACCGGGTGGTGGTCTGCCATGGCCGCCTGGAGCTTGACGCCCGCAGCGTGCTCGAGACCGTGAACGCCGTCGTCGGCGATGCCGCCTGGGGCGACCGATGGCGCCAACAATGGGAGACGGACCCGCTGCCTACCCTCGAGCCGGCCCTGCGCGCCGCGGTGCGCGAACACCGGCTGCTGCTGGTCCTCGACGACCTCGAGCAGGTGCTCGACCCGCAGCGCAAGCCGGTCGTGCCCCGGAAAAACTTCGGCTCGGTGCTGGGCGCGATCCTCCGGGCCTTCTCCGACGCCGACAGCCTGGGCAGGCTGGTGATCACCTCGCGCTTCGACTTCGCCCTGCCCGGCCAGGTGCTCACCCAGCCGCTGCACCAGCTCCTCTACACCGAAAGCCTGCGAGCCCTGCGGGACAGCGAGCGGGCCCGCCTGGAACAAGGTGCGGGCGCCGACGCCACCCTGCGCTCGCGCTGCCTCGCGCTGGGCCGAGGCAACCCGGGGCTCACGACGCGGCTCTTGCTGCTGGCCGAGCAGGCACCGGACAGCGTGACCCAGGTGCTCGACCAGCTCGATGACGCCGACATTTCCGGCATCTCCGAACCGAAGATCATCGTGTTCTTTCAGCAGGTGGCCCTGGACGCCGTCCTGGCGCTTCTCGACCCCGCCGATCGATCGCTGGCCTTGGCGGCCAGCCTGTTCCAGGCGCCAGTGCCCCGCGCGGTCCTGTCCGCCCTCGCCCCCGTGGTTCAGGTCGACAAGCCCGCCACTCACATCGACCGCCTGCTGGCCCTGGGGGTGTGCGAGGCGCGCCATGACTCGGCCCGATCCGACCAGCCCGAGCTCTACCTCAGCGACCTGCTGCGCCCCCTCCTCGGCGATCTCGACCCGGCCATCGCCGCCGAATTGCGCCCCGTCGCCATCACCGCCCTGCAACGGACCTGGGGCCTCAACGGGCTGCCACCCACAGCCACCCTGGAACTCTACCGCCTGGCCCTGGCGGCTCAGGACGGAGACGTGCTCGTAACGCTGGCCAAACCCGCACTTCGGCTGCTGGAAGCCAGCCACCAGACCAAGGACGCGGCGGCGCAAGGCGCGGGTGCTGCGGTGCCTGCAAGCCGCGGGGCGGTCCATTTCAGCCGGGTTGGCCATGGTGCTCTTCGATCTCGGCGACATCGTCGGCGATGACGCGCTGATGAAGGTGGCGGTCGACTGGAATGGGCAGGATGATGCCGGCACCCAAGCGTCGATGGGCCTGCGCGCGGCGATGGTCCTTCATCGTACGGGAAAACTCGACGAGGCCGCCGCCAAGGCCCGCGACGCGGCCGACGCAGCCGAGCAGGCGAACGACCCGCGCCTGCGCGCCATCTGCCTTGGCCAAGTCGCAGACATACACATGGCTCGAGGAGAACTCGACGAAGCACTAAGGATACGCACACACGAAGAACTACCCGTCTACGAAAAGCTCGGAGATGTCCGATCCCGGGCCGTCACCCTCGGAAAAGTCGCAGACATACACATGGATCGAGGAGAACTCGACGAAGCACTAAGGATACGCACACACAAACAACTACCCGTCTACGAGATGCTCGGAGATGTCCGATCCCGGGCCATCACCCTGGGGAAGCTCGCAGACATACACATGGCAAGAGGAGAACTCGACGAAGCACTAAGGATTCGTACACACGAAGAACTACCCGTCTACGAAAAGCTCGGAGATGTCCGGGAGATGCTAGTCGCTCGGACCAACATCGCCATCGCACTGGCCACACGCGGTCGGCGCGAGGACGGCCCTGAGATCATCCGCCTGCTGCGGGCGGCCCACCAGGCGGCGGTGGACTCGGGCTACACGGCCTTGCAGACGCAGATCGAGCAGATCATGGTCCAGTTCGGGATCCCCAACCCCGACTCGGAGAAAGGCAGTGGCTGAACACTGATGGCTGGCTGTGCCGGACGGCCGCTCCGCTGTGGATTAGGCTGGGGGGGTGCCTGACAACAACCCGCCGCCCGCGACCACGCTCGACCAGGCCTACCGCAACTGCTCGCCCCAGCCGCTGCCGCCGGACCACGGCTGGTACGTCGACCTCGGCCCGGCACGAGAAGGGAACCTGCGGCCGGTGCTGGAGCGACGCTTCCGCGCCAAGCCTGGCCCCGGGGCTGGAGTCGCCGGGCAAGAAGCCTGGCCAAAGGTGCTCTTCCTGGGCATGCGGGGCAGCGGCAAGTCCACCGAGCTGAACGCCCTGGCCGCCAGCCTGCGTGATGCCTTCGAGGTGATTCGGATCGAGGTGGATGATCGGCTCAACCTGGGGGACTTTGACCTGGCCGAGCTGGTGCTGGCGGTCGCGGTCGACGTCGAACGGCACTTCCGTGAAGAGCTGAAGAAGCCGCTGGACGAGGGGCTGCTGAACGAGATTCAGCGCTGGTTCGCCGCGGTGACTCATGAAGAGGTAAAAGAGCGCCTGCGGGTGGTGGAGACCAGCGCAGGGGTCGGGCTGCCAAAGGCGGCTGGCTTCTTCGGCTCGGTCATGGGCTTGTTGAAGTCCAGCAACGTGGAGCGGGACAAGGTGGTGGCCTCGCTCCGCCGCTTCCCGGGCGAGCTGGTGACGCTGTGCAACCGGCTGCTGCAGGCGGCGGACACCAAGCTCGGATCGGACCGAGAGCTGCTGCTGGTCCTCGACAACCTGGACCGCTACCCCCCACAGGTGGTGGACCGCGCGCTCGGCGGCGGCGCTGACCACATCATGGCGCTGCACACCAGCATGGTGCTCACGCCACCGGTGGACCTGTTGCTGCGGCCGCTCGGGCAGCCACTCAGCACGGTCTATGCGGCCGAAGTGATGCACGTGCCCGCGGTGCGCAAGCCCCAAGAGCCGCCGGGGACCCTGTCGGATCCCGGAGCCAGCCTGCTGCGACAACTGCTTGGTCTGCGCGTCGATGTCGATCGGCTGTTCCAGGCTGGCGTGGCCGACGAGCTGATCCGCTTGTCAGGCGGACACCCACGCATGCTCCTCGACCTGAGCCGCGAAGCCATCCTCCGAGAAGGGGGCGAACGCCTGAGCCTGGAAGCGGTGGCGGCGGCGACCCGCGCGCAGCTCACCCTGGTCCGGGACCAGGTGAACAGCTCGGGCCTGATCGACCTGCTGGCCCAGGTCGCGCTGAGACAGCAACTGGGTGACCACCCGGACTACCTCCGGCTGCTGTTCAATCGCTGGATCTTCAAGCACGACGGCCAGGACTGGTACGCCGTCAACCCGGTCGTGTTGCGAGTGCCCGAGGTTGCCGCGGCCATCAAGGCGGCCAAAGCCGCTGCCGCTGCCTCAGATCCAGCCCCTGCAGCATCCGGGTGAGCCTCGAGTCGGCCCTGGACCTGGCGGAACGCCTGGTCACCTTGGGGATCGGCGGCTTTGACCTGGGCCTGCTCGCCGTCCCCACGGCGGCGGACGAAGCCCGGCTGGCCCGCTCGCTCGACCAGCGCCTGCGCGCCCGTGGCATCGTCCTTCGCCATCTGGACGCCAGCGCCTTGCAGCCCGATCCCCTCGCGGCCCTGACCCGCGAGCCGGTGGCGGACGCCCTGCTCATCACCGGCCTGCACCACGGCCATCGCCAGCTTGCGGCCCGGCTGAACCAGCAGCGCGACTCCCTGGTCCGTGCCTGGCCCGTGCCCTGGATCGCGGTCTGCCACCCGGCTGGACTGCGGGAACTGGTGGACAGCGCGCCCGACTTCGTCGACTTCGCCAGCCTGCACGAGGTGGTGCAGGCGCTGCCCTCCCCAGAACTGCCGCGCCTGGCTGGCCAGGCCGACGTGGCGACGGGTTGGAGCTTCACCGGTGACCCGGTGCGCGACCGGATGTACCTGGCGGGGCAGTGGGATGCGCTCTGTGCGCTGCTGCGGGCCGACCTGGCCGGCAGGCCCGGTGATCCTGACACCATGGTCCACCTGGGCGATGTCCTGCGGCGAAGGGGTAGACCGGATGAGGCGGTGAGCCTGTTTGAGCGAGCGGTGGCCTTGTTTACGGAACAGGGCGATGTCCG
>JAADHA010000554.1:0-781 GCA_013152105.1 Oligoflexia bacterium
CGTGACGCCCTCTGTCGAGCGGTTGACCCCACCAGCAACACATCGGTGGACTCGTGGTTGCAGGTAGCCGCGGGAAGCATCCTGGCTGGCATGCTGATATCCGAGGGTGCGCTTGAGTCGGCGCGAGGGGTCTGCACCGCGGTCTCCAAGGCCGCCACGGCACGAGGCCACTGGGTGGCCGTCGCCGGGGCCAGCATCGACCTGGCCGCCGTCTGCCAGCTCTCAGGGGATCTCGAGGCCGCGGTTCAAAACCTGTTGAGCACAACAATCACGCTCCGCCAGCGCGGGGCTCTCACAGCGGCCAATCTAGTGATTGCCCGTCTGTCCGAGATGCGAGCCGAACAGAACGCTGACGGCGCTTCCGAACGCTTCACCGCGGCGCTGCGCGCGGCCACGGCGGCCTAATGCCCGCAGCCTTGGTGCGTCTCGAATGGGGTCCACCTTACCCCGATCACCCCACCACGGCGTTGCACACGGCGCACCGAGACTCGTCGCCACGGTATACGGCAGTACGCGCTTTGTAGCAGCAAGTATGGAAGTACCGACCGCAGCCATACTGGCACTCCCAGCGCACATCCGGGGTCACATCGCCGCCGCAGACCGCACAGGGCACGACCGCCGCCGCGGCATGATCCTGCACGGACTGCGCAGTGTCCTCTTCCTTGGGGAGGGCTTCCACTGCACCCCACCACGCCATCCAGCCCATGAAGACGCCGACCAGACCCAGCAACAGGCCACCAATGGTGTCACTGAAGACCATGCCCGGGTCCGCGCCATACAA
>JAADHA010000554.1:911-3947 GCA_013152105.1 Oligoflexia bacterium
CACGGTAAGTTCGGTCAGCTCGACGGACAGGGCGAAGCCCCAGCCAATCGCCCAGCCCACCGCGACGATCAGGCTGCCAATCAGGGCCAGGGTGCCCTTGCCAGCGTAGCCTCGGGTCTCGGGATAGTCCGGTGCCTGCTCAAGCACGCCGCTTCCGGCGGGGGGCTCGGGCAGCAGGTAGACCAGCTCGCCGTCGATCACCCCCAGGTCCGCCAGGGTCTCGTCATCGCCCACCAAGCGACCACGGGCCCGCAACCAGTACAAGCGTCGCCTGCCCCCATCCCAGTGCGCCTTGAGCCCCGCATCCCGAGCCACCCGCTGCGTCAAATCGCGAGCCTTGAGATAGGTCGGGACCTGCAGGTCCAAGGTGAAGGCGTTCATGTCGATGACCTGCACCCGGACATTGACCGTCTGCTGCTGCTGCTGCGGCTGCTGCGCCGAGTGCTGGGATTTCTGAGCGTACATAATGGACTATCGCTGCGCCTCGACGGTCTTTTCGAGTTCCTCGGAGATCTTCCCCAAGGGCTGAAGCAAGCGCTCGAACTTGTCGAACCAGCGCAGCCAGATCTCGTTCGCCTGGTCGGGACCCGGGACCTCGGCGTTCACGCGCCGAACGAATTCCTTGAAGCGCTCGATGCGATTGATGGTCTTGGGCAAGGGGTTGTAGAAGTCGTGGGCGTAGTTGATCAGCGAGCCCGCTGCCCGATACAGGACACGGTCGCTGGTGCCTTCCTCGATGAGGAGAAACTCGCTGCTGACCAAGGCTGAGTTGAAGGCCAGGGCCGACAGCCCCAGCTCCCCCAGCAAGGCAGTGCGGAACAGGTTGGTCTGGATCTTCTTGTTGACCCGAATGAACTCGACCACTCGGGGCTTGAGGTAGCTCTCTGCCGCCCGTTCCTGACGGCCGGCCCGCGGAACCGGCAGCAGCACCTGCACCATTCGCCCCAGCCGCACGTTGATCCGGCACAGCGCCACCGCGTCCGCCTGCTCTTCGTCGACCGGGTGCATCCGCGGCGCCACGCTCTCGCGAATACGGGCAGGCCGGGTCTCGCTGGTGTCGAAGACGGGACGAAGATGGCGCTCGTCCGCGGACTCCACGTGGAAGATCCACAGCATGTATTCGCCGTCCTTCTTGGGCACCTCCAAGGGCACACCCACCGCTTCAGGCAACAGCACCTGCTGTCCGGTACGCGTCACACCGAATCCAGCCTGGATCAGCGCGACGTAGCGCTTCTTTCGTTGCTCGAGCTCGACCTGAAGGCCCTGCACGATGCCATGCCCGTGCAGGTAGAGATTGTGCCGATGCAGGCCGCTGCGGTGGTAGACCTGCTCGTCAAGCAGGTCCGAAGCGGTCAGGGTGAGCCCCTCGAAAGGGGCGATCCGCAGGAGGTTCTCTTCGATCTTCATGGTCCGGCCACCGGTAGGTCAATGTTGCGGGTCTGGAGAACAGGTCAGGAGAACGGATCCGCCGAGCGGGGCGGTGCTCCGAGAAGGTCCGGGTTCAAGCCACCGTCTCGTCGAACTGGATGGTGAAGGTGACGTGGCCTGGCATCTCGCTGGTGACGATCTGGGCGATCCGGCGCAGCATGGCCGGGCCACGTTCGCCGAAGCGCTGTTCAAAGGCCCGGCGGTCTTCCAGCATCAACACGAAGAAGGTGGTCGATGCCCGATCCTCGCGGACCAGGTAGTGTGCCGGGGGTTCGGCGCTGATGTAGCGCTCTTCAGGGGTCCGGCCACCAGCCAGAGTCATCGCACCCACCACGCAAGGCAGGGGCTTGCGACGCTCGATCAAGCGGACCGGCGCGGACGTCAGGACGCGAATCATCTCGGCGATGCCGTCCGCCGTGCCGCGCGTACGGTGCAGGCGGATCGAGTGCCGAACCAGCTCGCGCTGTTGGTGCAAGGGGAGGGACTCGTCCAATTCGAAGTTCACCCAACTGGCGATCCAGGGCAGAAAGCGTGGATCGGCGGTCGTCGGGTCGGTGAGCGAGTCCAGACTGTCGATGCGCTCGGTCACCGTCGTCATCAGGTGCTGAAAGACAAACAGAAAGCGCCGAAATTGCTCGGTGTCATGTCGCACCTGGGGCATGGCGGGCTGTTCCCGGGCGCCCCACCGGCGCAGCGAACGCTCATCGGCCTGGGCCACGTCCCGACGCTGCGTGGGCACACCACCCTGGTAGATGCCCGGAAGGAAGCGCAGGTAACTGCGCACCGGAACGTGCAGGATGATGCGGTCGGCAGGCTGCAAGGGCGGCAGCGCTACACCCGCCGCGACCTGTACCACGGCCCGCGTCTCCACCAGATCGTCCGGTGCAAAGTAGGTCGCGGGGGTGCCATCCGGCAGCGTGCGGATCGCCCGAACGTGGACCGTGGGTCCACCCGTGGAGGACAGGATCTCGGCCTCTCGCACGATGCCGGCCTGTTCGCCTCGGCGAGCCTCGACCAGCTTGTAGGTGACCGCATTGCCCAAATGCCGCGCCAGAAAGGACCGCCCAGCACGCACCGGAAAGCCCACCCTGACGACATCCTCGATGTGCCGGTAGTCGTCCCGATCATTCACACCCTGGACCCGCCGGGATCGGACGAGCAAGCTGCCCCGCGGGGACGTTGGGGTGAGCGGGAACCGCGTCATCTCAGGCTGTCCTCAGTTGTGATCCGTACCCTGCGCACCACGAAGAGGTCGTGGCTCGTCAGCACGAGCTCAGACTCACCCTCGCCCTCTTCCCAACCCGGCACGGCCCGCCGGAAGTCGGCCTTGGACATATCGTAGAGCTGAACATCGATCACATGGCGCACTTCGGTGATCTCGGACACCATCCGCGCGAAGTCCTGTGCGTAGAGCGTGCCGCCAAAGGGCCAGCCATCCCGATCGAGGCCACCGCCGTAGGCATCGAGGAAGTCCTTGACCCAGGCACCGGCCGCCTCGCGCACCTGGATGATGTTCGCGTTGGGGCGAAGGCGGACCGTCACGCTGACATCGATCGGCAGGAAGGCCGCCAGGCGCACCACCGGGTTCACGTTGATCAGACAGCGCCG
>JAADHA010000357.1 GCA_013152105.1 Oligoflexia bacterium
TCGCTCGGCTGGATGGGCTGCTTCGCTGGAGGGGAGTGGATGCCGACCTGGATCGACTCACAGCTCACTGGCGACGCGGGCCAGTTCGCTGACCCTGATGGCTCCACGGCCTACCTGGATGACGGTCATGTCCAGTCTTCGTTCCTGAGCAGGCGATACTCCTCGCCGTCGTGCTCGAAGAGAATGCCTGCGATCCGGGTGGTCATGGCCAATCCTCCTCGTGATGGGGTCCCGCTCAGGGATACTTTCTGCGGCCCCGCTCGCACTCTTCCATAATCTCGGCCGCTCGGGACTCGGACAGATCATGGCCGAGGATATCTTTGACGGACGCCGCCGCCCCGGCTGCTCGGTCGAGTGAGCCCTCTGCCGAGACCCAGCGGGCGCTGCACAGCTTGGGCTACTCCGAGTAGCACAGGCCAGGCCCTGGGGCTGCGCAGCCACGCCCGTCGCTCCCTCAGCTTCAGGCCACGGCAGGGGGCCGCGCCCGTTAGGGGCTCGCCCCGTTTCGCTGGAGCTCATCGTGGAAGGTCTGAAGGAGTTGGGTGGCATCCAGCTTGGCGCCAACAACACACTCACCAATCTTCTCCTGTTCGTGCTGGCCGTGTTCGTCACCCTGCTGGTGAGCAGGGTCGTCCAGTGGCTCTTCACCAGCCGTCTCAGGGCCATGGCCGAGGGGTCCAAGACCCAGCTGGATGATGTGCTCCTGTCCACCTTGGGCAAGCCCATCTACTGGGTCGTGCTGATGGCCGGCTTCTACCTGTCCGTCAACACCCTCGTCCTGCCCCAGGCGGTGGGGGCCTTCTTGCGGAACACCAGCACCATCATCATCACCATGTTCGTGGCTTGGGCGGTGTCCAACCTCATCACCGCCTTGCGCCAGACGTACATCGACCCCCTCACGGATAAGAGCGAGTCCAAGCTCGACGACCAGGTCGTGCCCATCCTCGAGAAGGCGATCAAGGTCGCCGTGTGGGCATTTGCGGTGCTGCTGGCCTTCTCGAATATGGGCTACGACATCCTGAGCTTGCTCACGGGCCTGGGTATCGGTGGTCTGGCTATCGCCATGGCGGCCCAGGACACGCTTGCCAACGTCTTCGGCTCTGTGACCATCTTCGCCGACCGCCCCTTCCAGGTCGGCGACTTGGTGACCCTGGCAGGCCACACGGGCACCGTGCTCGAAGTAGGGCTGCGCACCTGCCGCCTGGAGACCTTTGACGGCACGGTCGTCACCGTTCCCAACAAGGCGCTCGTGGGTGGCCCCATCGAGAACCTGTCGGCTCGCGTGGCTCGCAAGCACAACGTGCTGCTGGGCCTGGTCTACGAGACATCGAGCGACGAGCTGGAGCGCTGCATGGCAGCGACCCGCCAGGTCCTGGCGGCGCACGAGAAGATCCGCGAGGACTTCGCGGTGCGTTTCCTGAACTTCGGAGACAGCGCCCTCGAGGTCCAGGTGCTCTTCTGGGTGGTGCCGCCGTCGGACTACTTCGATGTGGTGCCTGAAGTGAACCAGGCCATCAAGAGACTCTGGGACGCGGAGGGCTGGGACATGGCCTTCCCCAGCACGACGATCTACCAGGGCGGCTCCGACGCAAGATGACCTGGTCTCAGCTTGAAAGGATCGTGTGCTTCCACCCGTCATGGAAGGTCACGCGCTCCACCTGGACGGCTTCCAGCTAGGCGGACGGCTCGCCTGAGGCGACGACGCCCTCGCCCGGCTGACCCAGCCAACAGCAGAACACCGCCTCTGTGATCGAACCCGATGCCCGGGTGACCGCCATGTTGTCAAAGCCCTGCAGGCGCTGCAGCCTGGGGAGGAGGTCGACCTGCTCGGCCAGGCCGATGGGAACCACTGTGCGGGTCTCGCCTTGGCCTCTGAGCACCCAGAAGAAGTCGTCCAAGGCCGGACCGTCCGCGGTGGTGAGGATGCCGACCTCGACCAGGTCCGCCCACTTCACGCTCCCGCCGCTCCCGCCCGGACCGTGCACCTGCTCGGCCGTGACGCCGTCGCTGTCGATGGTCACGCGCCAGCCTCTGCGGGGGCCAAAGCCGTCTGGATCCAGGCGAGACACTGCGAAGCCGGCGGCCAGCAGGGCGGCGCCTGCGACCAGCCAGGCGTCCGACACGTCGAGGATCAGGCGGGCCAGCGCGGTGCCCAGAAAGCCCAGGTAGAGGATGCCCACGACGCCGTTCGTCAGCCGGTGACCGCCCCTGATTGTGCTCGCTTCCACCATGTCACGGCCTCGCTGTCCGGCGTGCGCTGCCCGCGGGAAGCTATAACGATAGATCCAGGACCTTGGCTGCCGACCTTCCGGGCTGCCCTATGCCCCGAACAGGTGCAGCGACTTGCCGTGCTGCGTGACATCTTCCCGCCAGAGTCGCTGTTCCCAGGTCCGCCCCACGCGCTGGTCGAAGACCATCATCCAGCCTTCCGTCAGCCCCAGCTGGTCGAGGTAGCCCGACAGCTTAGCGATGCCATTTTCTCGCACGGTCTCCAGGGACACGTGCGCGGGCGGCACCCGCTTGAGCTCGATGGCGAAGCGATCCGGTCCGTACTCCACCAGCAGGTCCAGGCGACCACGCCCGCTGGCGTACTCGCGGGTCACCTGACCGCCACCGCTGGACAGGAGTCGTGATGGAAGCACCGCACTAACTCCACCGATGATGGGTCATCGACCGAGTTGGTGCGATCGCGCCTTGCTCGCACCTCGCAGAAGAGCTGCTGATGCCGCGGTACAGCTTGCATCTACAATCTTCGCCGACAATTCCTGGTCCGGGCTCGCACCCACTGCCCAGCGCCCGCCGCCCGGCAGCGGCGGCATGGGGTTTCGCCTGCGGGCTCGCAACTTGCAAATCTACTCGGTCCGACCCCTCCGCGAGTTGGAGGATGCGTCAAGCGGAGAGCCACACCAGATGGTTCTGGAGGGACCGCCAGGCAACGCTCTCGCTCGGCTGGATGGGCTGCTTCGCTGGAGGGGAGTGGATGCCGACCTGGATCGACTCACAGCTCACTGGCGACGCGGGCCAGTTCGCTG
>JAADHA010000281.1 GCA_013152105.1 Oligoflexia bacterium
AGGTACTCGCGGTCGGGCTGCAAGCCAGACGGTCCCTGGTCCCCGCTGCCCTGTTGGGTGTCCAGGACGCTGACCACGGCCATGACCTCGGCGGTCCCGGCCAGCAAGCGCACGCGGGCCCCGTCCTTGATCGGGGGAGCGGAGGCCAGGTGGCGGTAGCGGGTGTCGATCACGCTGGCCGTCTCGATCTGGCCGGCGTGGACCACGACCTGGCCGCGACTCAGATCGTCTCGCTCCACACCAGCCAGGTTGATGGCCGTGCGCCAGCCGGCGCGGCTGCCTGGCACGGCCTGACCGTGGCACTGGAGTCCGCGCACGCGGGCTCGCTGGCCAGCGGGGAGGATCTCGACATCGTCGCCATCCGTGACCGTGCCCGAGCGCAGGGTGCCCGTCACGACCGTGCCGAAGCCACGACGGACAAAGGCACGGTCGATCGGCAGACGAAAGGGACCGGTCGCGGTGCGGCCTGAGGGCGAGAGAGCGGCGAGAGCGGCCCGAAGGGCGTCCAGGCCCAGGCATTGGCTGCCCTGTTCCGCCGCACTCCCGCCTGATGCGCCGCCGCCAGGCACCGCGGTGGGGATGATCGGCGCCCCTTCCAGAAAGGTCCCAGCTACGGCTTCCTCGACATCCAGCTCGGCCAGTTCCCGCATCTCGGCGTCCACCAGGTCGGACATGGTCAAGGCCACGATCCCCTGGCTCAGGCCGAGGATCTGCAGGATGTCGAGGTGTTCGCGGGTCTGGGGCATGACGCCGTCCACAGCGCTGACGCAGAGCATCACCGCGTCCAGTCCGGTTGCGCCAGCGATCATCGTGCGCACCAGGCGCTCGTGACCGGGAACGTCGACGAAGGAGACGTGATGGCTCGGGCCCAGGTCGAGCTGTGTGAAGCCCAGCGCGATGGTGATGCCCCGTGCGCGCTCTTCGGGCAGGCTGTCGAGATCGACCCCAGTCAACGCTCGAACCAGGGTGGTCTTGCCGTGGTCGATGTGGCCGGCGGTGCCGACGATGAAGTGATGCTGCTTGGACACGGTGCCTGTGGGGCTTTGGGGATGTGTGGAGTGGCCAGGCGCGTGCCGGGCGCCACGCGCTACACTGCAGGAATCTGCTGTACTGGGTACCCTGGCGCCAGCCAGGGCACAGGTCGGGTACCGTGTCCTCCAGTCCGGAGCCACCGTGTCAGAAACGCCATCCAAGCCTGGTGACCCGTTCGCCGGATCCCCTCCTATTGAGATGGATCCCAGCGAAACAGATACCGCCGAGATGGATCCTGCCGAGATAGCTCCAGTCGAGTTGGAACCTGTCGAGTTGGAACCTGTCGAGTTGGAACCTGTCGAGTTGGAACCTGTCGATCCGGGTCCTGCCGTGCCGGCTCCGGGACCGGTCAGCTCCGACCCGGACCCTGCGACCAAGGACACCGCCTGGCAGCTCGAGCTGCGCGGCGCGGACGGACGCCTGCGGGGGCTGTTTGACCTGCCGGCCTTGCGCGCCATGATCTACACCAGGCAGATCGATCCGAAGTGCAAGGTGCGGCACCTGCCTCCTCAACGGGCGTGGCCGCTTCCGGCGGGTCAGAAGCCCGGTCCCTGGCAGCCGCTGTCCGGTGTGCCTGCCCTGGTGGGGGTGATGGAGCTGCTGGGTTTGGAGCTGGGCGACGAGGACGCTGAGCGACGCATCGCTGGTTGGCGGAAGAGCGGGGCGCATGCGGACGACGATCCGGTCACGGTCTCGACCGAGGTCTCGCAGATCGCACGCGCCGTGGCACCGCCAGCTCCGGGTGAGCGCCTGCCTGTCCATTGGCTGATCCTGGGAACATTGCTGCTGGTGCTGGTCTTCATGCTGATTGGGCTGGTCTTGTCCTGAGCGGATACCGCTCAAGACCGGGTAAGCCGGCGGAAGACCTCTTCGAGCTTGGTGCGTTCGCGCGCCAGCTCGACCAGGACCAGCCCTCGGGCGACCGCCAGCGCGAAGACCTGGGTGCGCACGTCCCCTGTGGCCAGGATCTCGAAGGCGGACCAGGCGGGGTCCTCGGCTTCGATGTCCGATGCACGGGTGACGCCGGGAATCGTCTCCAGGGCTTGTCGGATCGTGTCCCGGTCCAGGGCCACCGTGCCGGGCGCGAAGATCGCCTGGACCATGATCCCGCCCTGCTCGCGGGTGGTCACTTCCGAGGTCGCGCCGTCGGCGACCAGGTGGCCTTGGTGGATGATGATGACCCGGTCGCAGGTCGCCTGGACTTCGCTGAGGATGTGGGTGGAGAGCAGGACCGTGCGCTTGCGACCGATCTCGCGGATCAGGTTGCGGATCTCGACGATCTGGTTGGGGTCCAAGCCTGTGGTGGGCTCGTCCAGGATCAGGATGGGGGGCGAGTGGAGCAACGCTTGGGCCAGGCCGACCCGCTGCCGGTAGCCCTTCGATAGTTCGCCGATCTGCTGTCCCAGGCGCGCCGTGACCCCACACTGTTGGCTTGTGCGGTCGATGGCGGTGGCGCGTTCGGCCGTGCCCAGGCCCCGGATCCGCCCGACATAGTCCAGGTAGTCCTGGACCTTCATGTCGGTGTAGAGTGGGGCATTCTCGGGCAGGTAGCCCAGCTTGGTGCGTGCCGAGAGAGAGTCAGTCACGACATCGTGACCATCGACCCGTGCCGTGCCGGCGGTGGGGGAGATGAAGCCCGTGATGATCTTCATCGCGGTGCTCTTTCCTGCGCCGTTGGGACCCAGGAAGCCGACGACCTCGCCGGGCTCGATCGAGAAGGAGATGCCTTGGATGGCGTGCAGATTCCCGTAGTGCTTGTGTAGCTGCTCGACTTCGATGGCGGGCATCGTGGCGGCTCCTGTTCGCAGCGGCTCTATCTGGCTGGTGCCTGGTCTGCTGCACAGTGCGTTCTTGTGGGCTAGCAGGGGTCGTCGGGTCCGGGTGGGGCGCGGCAGAGGAGTGAGTCGTGAGTGATCATCGGGGCACCCCCACCGGACCAGGGCCGCTATCGAATGTGGCCGAGAACAGTGACGCGACGGTGCGGGAGCGCCTGGA
>JAADHA010000284.1 GCA_013152105.1 Oligoflexia bacterium
GAGATGAGCACCACGTCATGTGGCAGTACCGGAGCGTGCGTGGTGGGAGCGACTCCCGCCAGGGCAGCGGCCGCCGTGAGCAGGACGGCGGGGATGGCGGCCCACCCAGCCCGAGCGCGCAGGCATTGCAGGGCGAGGGCCAACAGCGCGGCGCTGACCAGGCCCGCCAGCGCGACCCCCGCGGTGATCAGCAGGCCGGTCCGCGAGAAGACGGTCGCGTCCGAGGAGCGGTGGGCGGCCTTGAGGAGGACGAGCGCCAGCGGAACCAGCACGCCCGAGGACAGGGTGAAGCCGAAGACGGGTACGCGGTCTCCCCGGCGTCCCATCAACCGGGCCAGACCGCTAGCGCAGGCCCAGGCCAACAGGGCTCCCAGGATGCTGATCAGGCCCTGGACCGCCCCGACCAGGGACAGGGTTCGCAGGCCGACCACGCTCGACTCGAAGGTCGGGTCCGCGACCAGGACGACATCCAGCATGCCCAGCGCGGTGCCGATGCCTGCCGCCAGGCAGAGCGCGGAGATCTGCTGCCTGGCTCCGGACTGGGGCACCCCGGCTTGTGATCGTCGCATTGACTATGGACCTCCTGAGATCGGGCCCGTCCGAAGTGACACGGTCAGCCCATTTCCGGTTCGGCGACCCTGGTTTCACTTGGAAAGTCACCATCTCGATGGTGTCGGCCGGGCCGGAGAGTCGAGGCGAGTCGCTGAGGGGGTACCACTACATTACATCTCATGGCATCCGCACCAAGACGGATGGCCATTATCCAAAATGGTCGGGCGCGACAAGACTCTCATGGTCGCCGCTGGTTTTCGGGCTGCTCGCCTCCATCGGCGCGGTCGCCGCCGCCCTTGCGCTGGGCGACCAGTGACTGGCATCAGGGCAAGGGGTGGTGTAGTTTTCGGGCACCTCTAGCCACTCTCCGGAGCCGTCATGGGTAAGGGCCATCAATCACTGCATGCTTCAGACACCTTCGACCCCACGGTCGCTCCCACCGTCGATCAAGAGCGCCAGCAGTGCATGATGCCGCAGACGCGAGGCAACGCCGCCCGGCAGGCCGCCGTCATTCAGCCCAAGACACCACCGCAGGGCAGCAAGTGGGATGAGAAAGCCGCCAAGGGCCTTGGGGTCGCCGGCTTCTCTCGTGACATGGTCGGGCAGGGTGCGGATCAGCTCTCCAAGCTCGGTGGCGAGGGCGCGAAGCTGACGGCAGACCAGTCCAAGGTGCTGGGCCGCATGGGCATGGGCATTGGTGGATTGTTCGGCTTCATGGGCCACCTGCTCGGCGATGAACAGGTCGCGGACAGCAAGGCGGGCCATGTCGCCAACTCGGCGGCCAAGACTGGAGGCGACACCCTCGTCAGCGCTGCTGCGCTTGAGAACCCCGCGCTCGGCGGCCCTCCACTCGCCGCCATCGCCGCGGCCACCGACGGCATGGTCGGTGTCGACAACCCGGCCAAGATGGCCACCGCCACGGCGGCCGAACTGGTGCCCGGGTCGCAGGCGGGAAAGGCCATTAGCGGCGGCGTCGACGCCATGACCGCTCTGGGCAACTACGCCATGGGCGACACGGCGGCGGCCTACCGGGGTGCCGATCAGACGCAGGAAAACGCAGTCAACGGCAACTACGGCGCGATCGGGCAGTCGCTGACCTACGGCATGGCGGGTCTCACAGGTGACAGCGAGACGCTCAACAAGGCCACCGACCGCAAGGCCAAGACCGGGGAACGGGGCTTCTTCAACGCTTGGGGCAACGCCGCGACCGACCTGTGGGACGACGACAACAACCAGGCTCACGGCGTGAAGGTGTACTCCAACTTCGAGGAGTACAAGAAGGAACAAGAGGCTCGCAAGTGGTACAATCCCCTTAGCTGGTGAGCACTAAGGGGAAGCCCCCCCTCACACTTCGGACAACCGGGAGCGCGGGCGTCAGGCCGCGGGGCGGTGCTCGCCATCGGTCCAGGTGTGCCACAGCGTGTGGAGCAGCAGGCCACCGACGGCAGCCGAGACCCACGGTTGGAGGCCGGCCAGGGTGCCGCCCGCGAGCTGTCCCCCCACCACACCCAAGGCGGTGGTGAGGACCAGGAAGAGTCCTCGCCAGAGGCCGCCGCGGACACCGGTCTCCAAGACGCAGCCGTGCAGGACAGCCGCGACCAGGGGCACCGTGTGGAGGCTCAGGACCAGCGCCACAGCGGGGCCCGTCTGGCCGACGGCAAAGATGGCGCCCAGCTCGGCGCCTTCGATGGCTTGGTGGAGCAGCAGGCCTGCGAAACCCAGCTCGATGTCCAGCGCGTCGTTGTGGTCGGCTGTGTCGTGCGCGGCGCCCGGGTGCCCGGCGTGTCCTGGTCGCAGGTGCTCGAGCGCGGCGGGGATGGCGAAGGCCGCGGCAAACACGCCCAGGGCGGCCCAGCCGACGGTCTGAACCGCCGAGGGCAGCATCAGCATCAGCACGACGGCGGTGGCCAGGGCCAGCACCACGCGATGCCAGTGGCCGGAGTTGGCCTGGCGCAGCCCGGGCGCCATGGCCAGGGCGAGGCCGGCCAGGACCGGGAGGCAGGAAACGAGCACGGCCAAGAGCATGGAAGCGCTCTGTATCCCGCGGGGATTCAGGGGGGATCAGGCAGATCGAGCGGCTCGCACCACGGGGGTGCGCCAGGTGCCGAGTCAAACCAAGCACTTGAGGTCTCGATTCGCCGCAGGACCAGCCCTCGGGCCAGGGCGGCCTGGCCACTCTGCTGGCGGTCCCGGCTGGCCAGGATCCCGGCGACATCCTTGGGATCGCGCAGCCCGGCCCCCACCTCAGCCAGTGTGCCGACGATGATCCGCACCATCTTGCGCAGAAAGCCTGTCCCCGTGATGTCGATCACCAGATGATCGCGTCCGTCTCGAACCAGCGAGTGGATCTCGATGCCGGTGACAGTACGGATGGGCGAGCGCTCGCCTAGCGGGCCGACCTTGAAGGCGCGGAAGTCATGCGTGCCCACCAGGTGCTTGGCCGCCTGGCGCATCAGCTTCGGGTCGAGGGCCAA
>JAADHA010000072.1:0-546 GCA_013152105.1 Oligoflexia bacterium
CCGGCCAGGGCGGGGCCTGCGGCTGCAGTGGTGGGCCGCAGGGCGGCTCCATGCTGTGGTGGTCCGCGCTGCTCGCCTTGACCTGGCGTACACGGCGACGCAAGGACAAGGCCCTCACCTGAGAACCGGCCCGAAGCCAGCCCAGACCCCAGAATCAGGGGCTATTCCCGGTCCGACTCGGACGAGAGCGGCCCCGGCCCACCCAGCCTGCGCTCCAGTTCGAGGGCCAGACGCTGCGCCGAGTGAATCCCCCGACGCTTGAGGATCTGGTTGCGCGCCGCCACCTCGATCAACAGCGCAATGTTTCGCCCAGGACGCACCGGCAAGCGAACCAGCGGCACGCTTGCCCCCAAGGACTCCCAGCAGAGTTCGTCCAGACCGGTTCGTTCGATGCTCAGCTCGTCCCACTCCACCAACTCCACCACCAGATGGACCGCCACTCGCTCCATGACCGCCGCCTGGCCGAACAAATCTGCTGCATGGAGCACCCCAAGCCCGCGCACCTCCAGGTAGTACTGCAGACCCTCGCGGCCCTGGCCGAGGAGG
>JAADHA010000072.1:553-3572 GCA_013152105.1 Oligoflexia bacterium
CCGCCACGTTCCAACTCCACCACATCGTCGGCCACCAGCCGATGTCCGCGCAGCACCAGCTCCAGGGCCGCCTCGCTCTTGCCGATGCCACTGTGGCCCATGATCAGCACGCCCAGATTGTGGACCTGGACCAAGGCCCCGTGAACCACGGCCTTTTCGGCCAGGAGCATGGCCAACAATTCCTGGAGATCCCGCGCTATCTGGCCCGCACAGTGCCGCGTCGTGAAGATGGGCACGCCCGCTTCGGCGGCCTGTTCGACCAGACTGGCGGGCGGAAACAGGCCTTGGCAGACCAAGACCGCCGCCACTCCAGGCGCCAACTGATCGCACAGGGCGGCGCGCTGCTCGGCCGCAGGGCGAACCAACAGCCACTCGATGTCCGTCGCGCCGAACGCCAGCACGCGGCCCGAGACCGAGGCCGAAGTCCCGGCGAGCACAGCAGCCGGGCGGATCACCGCAGAGGCACGGATGGGCAGGTCCAGCCCCCCGTTGGCTGCGTGCAGACGCAGGCCCAGCACGTCCACCCGGGCCAACAGGTCCCGGGTCGACAGGGCCCCATCAGCCTTCGGGACGGGGATCCCGTCGCTCACGGCACGCCACACACAGCCCGCCTCACGCCGGCAGCTCGTGCAGTGCCTTGCTGATCTCCTCGGTCTCCAAGTCGATGTCCTCGTCCTCGTCCAGATCAAAGCCAGCACCGGCGCTGGGCGCTGGCGAAGCCCCGGTGAAACTGCCCTCGACCGGCCGCACCAGGCGCTTTTCCTTGGAGAGCCGACGATCGTGGCGACGGCGCGCGGCACGCTCTACGGTGTGGATCAATCCATCAATGGCAGCGATCGGGTCTTCGGCCTCGACGCCCGCCACAAAGGTATCGTCACCCGCGCCAGCCACTTGAAGTTCGCCACGGTAGCCGAGCTTCTGGGCGTAGAGGACGAGAGAGACCTCGATGGGGTCACGGAGGAAGCGCGTGATCTTGCGGATCTTGCGTTCGACGCGAGCCGTGAGGGCCGCCTTTTCTTTGTCGGTCGGGTCGGTGTTGCGGAAGGAAATCTCCAGTCGCATCGATGCTCCGTCTGCGGGGTTGTGGGGGGCGACCCGAGGTCAAAACAGCCGCTTTCGCTGTGACGACGACAGGATGCCCATCTGCTCTCGGTATTTTGCCACGGTACGGCGCGCAATGCGCACCTGTTGGTGTGTAAGCAGCTTCACTATCGCGCTGTCCGAGAGGGGCTTCTTGGGGTTTTCGTCGGCGATGAGTTTCCGAATCTTCTCCTTGACGGCTTCTCCGGCAAAGTCATCGCCACGCGTGCTCTGGATGCGCGCGTTGAAGAAGTACTTGAGCTCAAAGATCCCATGGGGGCACTGGAGATACTTATTCGTCGTGACACGAGACACCGTGGACTCGTGGACCCCGATCTCGTCCGCCACTTCGCGCAAGACCATGGGCTTGAGCTGTTCGGGGCCTTGGTCGAAGAAGCCGTGCTGTCGCTCCAGGATGCAGGCCATCACCTTGTGAATCGTTCGCTGCCGCTTGAAGATGCTCTTGATCAAGAAGTCCGCGGAGTCCAGGCGTTCCTTGATGTAGCGCTTTTCCTTGTGCGTGGATCTACGGTCACGCAGCACGTTCTTGTAGTAACGGCTGACCCGCAGTCGCGGCATGCCGTCTTCGTTCTGGAGAATCTGCCACTCACCCCCGACCTTCACGACGGTGATGTCGGGCGTGATGTACTGATTGGGCGGTTCGGAAAATGCTCGACCAGGCCAGGGCTCGAGTTCGCGGATCATCTTGTGGTACTCGAGCACGTCCTCGAGCTCCAGGTCCATGGCGCGGGCGATGTTCTGGTAGTTTCGGGTCTCGATGTCGTGAAGATGGTTGGTGATGAGCTGAACCACGAAGGGGTCGTCGGGCCAGGCATGGGCCGCCTGGATCGTCAGGGTCTCAACCAGGTCCCGAGCGCCAACCCCCACGGGGTCAAAGCCCTGGACGATCTCGAGCGCGCCGAGCACGTCGTCCAGCTCTACCTCTACCTCGGCCCGGATCGTCTCGAGGGTCTCGGTCAGGTAGCCGCGCTGGTCCAGGCAGTGGATGATCGAAGCGGCGGCTTCACGTTCAGCGTCCATGCACGAGCACATGGAGAGCTGCCAGCTCAGGTGATCCACCAGGCTCTCTGATGTGGACAGGGTGGTCTCGATGGGAGGCAGATCATCGAAGCGGCTCGGGCCAGTTGAACCCGTTCGGAAACCACTGGCGTCCTGATGCTCCAGGTATTTCTCCCAGTCGATGCCGTTGTCATCCGCCCCGTTGTTCTGTTCCACGACATCTTGCTGCGCGGCCTTTGCACCATCCTGGAGCGCGACCTCGGCGTCGCTCTGGGTGCGGGAGTCCGTGCCAGGGATCTCTTCGAGGGTCGGGTTCTCGAGCATCTCGGCCTGGACCGCGTCGATCATCTCCATGTGGTTGAGCTGCAGGAGCTTGATGGCCTGCTTGAGTTGCTGGGTGATGACGAGTTGTTGGCTGAGCTTCAGCGTCTGGCGAAGGTCGAGGGCCATGTGGGTGGACTCCTGGCGGGCCGGACAGGGTTCAATCCCTACCCCGATTCTATGCACCATCCGTGCCAGGGCAGCAAGAGCCGTGACAAGCTGTAGCAAGTCGAGGGCGTGCTCACCCTGGGAACGCGCAACGCAACTAGGCGCCGAACCTCAAGCTCGCCGTGATTCCCAGCGAAAGTCTGGACCCAGATAGCGGGCTCGGACGAGCGGGTCGGCGGACACGTCTTGCGGCGCGCCCGATGCCATGACCCGACCGCTGTCCAGAATCACGGCACGATCACAGATCCCAAGGGTCTCGCGGACCGCGTGATCCGTCACCAACACAGCCAGGCCCCTGGCAGCCAGATCGAGGATCACGGCCTGTAGATCACGCACAGCGACCGGATCCACCCCGGCAAAGGGCTCGTCGAGGAGCAGGACCCTTGGCCCCGCGGCCAGCGCCCGGGCGATCTCCAAGCGCCGACGCTCG
>JAADHA010000273.1 GCA_013152105.1 Oligoflexia bacterium
CGCAGTCCCCTGGGCCGCGAAGAAAAGCGGCCGGCGGCCGGCGCTCAGCACGCGGGCGTCCTGGGGACAACGCAGTTCGCTGTCCAGCACCACGGGCAGGGCGTCGCGTCCCCCAGCCACGCCCCGGGTACACAGGGCCGGATCATCGGCCAGCAAGGTGCCACGACCCACCAGCACGGCGTCTGCCTGGTCACGAAGCTGGTGCCCGATGGCGCGAGCTTGTGGCCCGGTGATCCACTGGCTGTGACCCGCCGCATCCGCGATGCGCCCGTCCAGGGTGAGCGCGGCCTTGAGGATCACCGCGGGCCGACCTTGTTCCTGGGCGCGCACGAAGCCCAGGTTGAGCTGGCGACAGGCGGCTTGCTCGACGCCAACGACAACATCGAGCCCGGCCTGGCGCAGGATGCGCAGCCCTTCGCCGCTGACCCGCGGAAAGGGGTCCACCATGCCCACGACAACCCGCGCGATGCCGCTGTTGAGGATGGCGTCGGTACACGGAGGCGTGCGCCCATGGTGGCAGCAAGGCTCCAGGTTGATGTACATGGTCGCGCCCTCGGCGCAGCCTGATCCCGCTGGGCCAGCGGCACAATCCGTCAGCTTGGAGAGCGCGTCGACCTCGGCATGCTCCAATCCGGGGGCCCGGTGCCAGCCCTCGGCGATCACCTGGCCATCGCGCACGATCACCGCGCCGACCATGGGATTCGGCGCGGTTCGGCCCAAGCCCTGTCCCGCAAGCTCCAGGCAACGGCGAATCATGGCGGCGTCGAGCGACAGCGCTGGCTGCTTCACCCCTTCTCCTCGTCCGGGCCCAACCACGGCTGCAGCAGCCCCTGAAATTCGCCCGGTGACTGCACGTCCAGGTACACACTGGCGAAGCGCAGGTAGGCGACCATGTCCAGCCCCTTGAGTTCGTCCATGACCCGGTGCCCGATGCTGGCGCTGCTGACCTCGGCCCCCGCGGTCATCACGGCCTGTTCCACCCGCGCCGCTGCTTCTTCGAGCACTTCGGCCGACACCGGACGCTTGCGGCAAGCCAGGCGCAGGCCCATCATGACCTTGTCGCGGACGAAGGGTTCGCGCTTGCCGTCCGTCTTCACGACCAGCGGCAGGCGGAGCTCGATCCGCTCGAAGGTCGTGAAGCGGTGCCCGCAGCCCTGACAAGCCCGGCGCCGACGAATTCCATCGCCCGAGGCGCGGGTGTCCACGACCCTGCAGTCATCACCGCTGCAGACGGGGCAGATCACACCCTGCCCCCAAGGATGGAACCCGGAAAGTCCGCGTAGATCGGGTATTCCCGGCAGAGATCATGAATCCGCTGGCGCGTGGTCTCGACGGTCTCTTCATCGCCGGGCGCCAACAGCACCGAGGCGATCAGGTCGGCGACCAGACGAGCCTGGTCCAGACCCATCCCGCGAGTCGTCATGGCCGGCGTACCGACCCGGATCCCCGAGGTCACCATCGGACCGCGACGTTCGCCCGGCACGGTGTTCTTGTTGACCGTGATCCCAGCACGACCCAGCAGCGTCTCGGCGTCCTTGCCGCTGATCGGCTGGTCGGAGAGGTCGATGAGCATGAGGTGATTGTCCGTACCGCCGCTGACCAGGGACAGCCCCCGTTCTTGCAGGCGGTCCGCCATGGCCGAGGCGTTGTCCACCACCGCCCGGGCGTAGTCCCGGAAGGCCGGCTGTTGCGCTTCGTGGAAGGCCACGGCCTTGGCCGCGATGATGTGCATGAGCGGGCCGCCCTGGGTACCCGGAAAGACCGCGCTGTTGATCGCCTTCATGTGGGCGCGATGGGCCATGATCATGCCACCCCGCGGACCGCGCAGGGTCTTGTGGGTGGTGGTCGTGACGACATGGCAGTGCGGGAAGGGGTTGGCGTGCGTTCCCCCCGCGACCAGCCCGGCGATGTGGGCGATGTCGGCCATCAGGTAGGCGTCAACTTCATCGGCGATGGCGCGGAAGGCCGCAAAATCCAGGGCCCGCGGGTAGGCGCTGGCCCCACAGACGATCAGCCGAGGCCGCTGTGCCAGCGCGACCCGCCGCACTTCGTCCATGTCGATGCGGCCGTCCGTTTCGCGCACATGGTAGGGCACCGCCCGGTAGAGCTTTCCCGAGCTGTTGACCGGCGAGCCATGGGTCAGGTGCCCGCCATGGGACAGCGCCAGGCCCATGATGGTGTCGCCGGGTTGAATCAGGGCCAGGTAGACCGCCGCGTTGGCCTGGGCGCCCGCGTGGGGCTGGACGTTGACCCCGATGTCACAGATCGCGTCTCTGTTCGCGTCGAGCGGAGTGAAGAGCTGCCGCGCGCGGCGACGGGCCAGGTTCTCCACGACGTCGACGTGTTGACAGCCACCGTAGTAGCGACGCTTGGGCAGGCCTTCGGCGTACTTGTTGGTCAGCACCGATCCGGCGGCTTCCAGTACGGCCCGTGACGCGTAGTTTTCCGAGGCGATCAGCTCGAGATCGAGCTGCTGGCGATGCAGCTCGGACTGTACGGCAGCGAACACATCGGGGTCGGTCTCTGCGAGGTGGGGCATCGGGCTCATCGGGTCTCCACACCGCCCCGAGGCTGCGCGGCCTCGATGGCTGTGATCTTGTCGATTCGACGCTGGTGACGCCCCCCTTCGAAGGAGGCCCCCAGCCAGGTGTCCAGGATGTCGAGGGCGAGCCCCGGCCCGACCACGCGCTGGCCCATGCAGAGCACGTTCGCGTCATTGTGCTGACGCGCTGCGCGAGCCGAGAATGTATCCGAGACCACCGCCGCACGCACGCCGACGACCTTGTTCGCGGAGATGGCCATGCCGACGCCGGTCCCGCAGACCAGCAGGCCCTGGTCGGCCCGGCCCCGTGCCACCGCGCGGGCCACCGGCGCCGCGAAGTCGGGGTAGTCGCTCCGTGGTCGTGCCGTGGTCCTTGACTTCGTGGCCGAGGGCGAGGAGGTGTTCGGCCAGGGTCTGCTTGAGCGTCAGACCGGCGTGGTCGCTGCCGATGGCGAAGCGCATGGGGAGTCCGTGGGCAAGAGTGGATATCAGCGGTCGAAGCGGCGCAGCAAGAGCACCGCGTTGGTCCCCCCAAAACCGAAGGCGTTGGACATGGCGATCGACGCGTCCGCGGGCCGGGCGGCCCCCGAGATGTAGTCCAGATCACAGCCCGGGCCGGGATGTTGAAGGTTGGCGGTTGGGGGGAGCAGGCCCTGGCAGAGGGCCATCACGGTCAAGACGGCTTCGAGTCCCCCAGCGGCGCCGAGCAGGTGGCCCGTCGCGCCTTTGGTGGACGAGACCGGGATCCGGTCGGCGGAGGCCCCGAAGACCGTCCGCACCGCCGCCGACTCGTGCTGGTCGTTCTGGGGCGTGCTGGTTCCGTGGGCGTTGATGTAGTCGACCTGGGACGGCTTGATGCCGGCGTTGTTGAGCGCCTGACGCATGCACCGGACCGCGCCCTGGTGGCCCTCGACCGGCGCGGTGATGTGGTGCGCGTCATTGGTGAGCCCGTAGCCGATCACCTCGGCCAACACGGTCGCGCCCCTGGCCCGTGCGTGGTCCAGCCCTTCTAGCACCACGACGCCGGCCCCCTCGGACATGACGAAGCCGTCACGGTCGACATCGAAGGGGCGGCTGGCCGTGGCGGGGTCGTCGTTTCGTCGCGACAGCGCGCGCATGACCGAGAAACCGACCATGCCCAGCTCGCACAGGGGGGCTTCCGCGCCACCCGCGATCACCAGGTCCGCCGTGCCATCCCGAATCACCCGGCAGGCCTCGCCAATGCTGTGGTTGCCGGTCGCACAGGCGGTGGCCACCGCCAGGCTGGGCCCCCGAGCGCCGAAGCGCATCGCGACGTGGCCGGCCGCCAGGTTTGACAGCGCCCGAGGAATGAAGAAGGGCGAGACGCGCCGCTGGCCGTGCGCGACCAACAGGCGGGCCTGGGCTTCGATCGTGCTGATGCCACCGATACCCGAGCCGATGTAGACGCCAGCGCGGTCGCCCAGGTCCCGGTCCAGCGCGAGACCCGCGTGGGCGACCGCCTGGGTGGCGGCAGCCAGCGCGAACAGGCTGTAGCGGTCAAAACGTTTTTGCAGGCGGGGCTCAACCACCGTGTCGGGATCGAAGCCCCAAGCCTGGCCGCCGAAGCGGACGGGAAGATTCGATGCATCAAACAGGTCGATCGGGCCGATGCCCGACCGCCCCATGCGCACCGAATCCCAGGTAGAGGCTGCGTCCAAGCCGCAGGGGGAGACGGCCCCCAGTCCGGTCACGACGACTCGCCGCACGCGGCCCCCGGAGGGTTGCGGACTCAGCCTGCGAGCTGGCCGTTGACGTAGTCGATCGCGTCCTGGACGGTCGTGATCTTCTCGGCATCTTCGTCTGGGATCTTGATGTCGAATTCGTCTTCAATGTGAACGACCAATTCGACGATGTCCAAGCTGTCAGCCCCAAGATCGTCGATGAAGGACGCATCGGGGCTGATCTCTTCTAGCTTGACACCCAGGCTCTGGGAGACGAGATCCTTCAGCTTCTTGATGATGGCTTCCTTGTCCGCCATGGTCGCGCTCCGATTCGATATGTGGGTCGATATGTGGAAGGGGTCTGCGCCGCGGAGATGAAGCGCAGTCTGCGCACCAAGGCACCGCGAGCCTCGGCACTGCCCACTATTGCAACCCCCTGCTGGCCGCAACAGCAGCATGCTCGCAAGTCGTGCCCCGTCCCGACGACACCATCACGGTTGGCACAGCGACGAGAGCGCCTGGGTGATCCGTTCGGGCACTCGTTCAGCCGCACACCGGGCCGCGTAGACCACCGCCGACCGCACCGCTGCGGCGTCGGACCGCCCGTGGCCCACCACGACGACGCCCTTGACGCCCAGCAGCAGCGCGCCCCCCTGGCTGGCATAGTCCGTGCGTTCCCGCACGCGGCGCAGGGCTGGCCGCAACAGCCAGGCCCCGGCCTTGGCGGAGGGATGGCGGAGGATCTCCTCGCGCAGGATGTGGCCGACGACCTCGGCGGTCGCCTCGACCGTCTTGAGCATCACATTGCCGACGAAGCCGTCGCAGACCAGCACATCGCAAGCGCCTTTGAAGGCGGCGGTGGGTTCGACATTGCCGACGAAGTTCAGCGGCAATTCGGCCAGCAAGCGGCCCGCATCCCTTACCCGTTGCTCGCCTTTTCCCGGTTCCTCGCCATTGGACAACAGGCCCACCCGCGGGACCGGCAGCCCGATGAGCGCGTGGGCGAAGGCGTGGCCCATGACCGCGAACTGCACCAACTGAGAGGGACGGCAGTCGACGTTGGCGCCCAGGTCCAGAATGACCAAGGTTCCGCCGTCGATCCGCGGCACGACCAACATGATGGCGGGGCGTTCGACCATCGGCAGCCGCCCCAGCCGCAACAAGCCAGCCGCCATGACAGCGCCGGTGTGGCCACAGCTCACGGCCGCGGAAGCCTGGCCCTGGGCCACCAGGCGCACCGCCACCGAGATCGAGGGCTCGCGGTCGGACCGCACCGCAGCGACCGGGCTGCTGTCGTCCATCGCCACGGCGGTCTCGCAGTGGTGGATCGGCAGGTCCACACCGGGCGGGACCAGCGGGCCCAGAACATCCCGGTCCCCGACCAGCACGACAGGCGTGCCCCCGCGCACCGCCAACAGCGCCCCCGCGACCAGCGCAGCCGGTGCCTTGTCACCGCCCATGGCGTCCAGGGCTACCGGGAGAGGTCGCTTGGGAGTGCCCTTGCCAGCGGTGTAGGTGTCCACGCCAGAGGCGGCTTAGCTGTCGCGACCCACAAGCACCTTGGTGCCACGGTACTTGCCGCACT
>JAADHA010000580.1 GCA_013152105.1 Oligoflexia bacterium
ACCCCGCACATCGTCCAGGCCAATGTCCGCAGCGAGTCCGATCTGAAGACCCTGGCCGGGACCCTGCCCAGCGTCGATGTGTTGGTCCACAACGCGGCCATCGGCGCCATGAAGCCCTATGACAAGCTGCGGACCAGTCACTGGGATCTGACCCTGGAGTCCTCGCTTCGCCCCTTCTGGTTGTTGACCAAGCTGGTGCCGCTGGCAGACGGCGGCAGCGTCATCGGGATCTCCAGCCTGGGTAGTCGGGGCTACATCCCCGGCTACGTCGCGATGGGCGCCGCCAAGGGGGGCCTCGAAGCCCTGACCCGCCAGCTCGCGGTCGAGCTTGCACCCCGGCGGATCCGCGTCAACACGGTCTGCGGGGGGCTGGTGGACACCGACACCTTGCAGTACTTGTCGCAGGGTCAGCGGATGAAGGAGATCGCGCTGGAGATCACGCCCCTGGGTCGCCTGGGCAGGCCCGAGGACATCGCCGGCGCGGTGGCCCTGCTGGTGTCGCCCGATGCGGGTTGGATCACCGGCCAGATCCTGGTCGCCGACGGCGGGCTCTCCCTGATCTGAGGCGGCATGCCCGCTGATCTTGGTGTTGGCCCTTGCCGCCAGGCCTTCGCGCGACAATGCTGCAACGGCAGCGTTCATCGTCTGC
Source organism: Oligoflexia bacterium (assembly GCA_013152105.1). GTDB lineage: Bacteria > Myxococcota_A > UBA796 > UBA796 > UBA2385 > UBA2385. The sequence continues at coordinate 650 of JAADHA010000580.1, forward strand.
ATCGCACCGTCTCACTCCCAGGACGCGGCATGGCCGACTCACAACCAAAGACGCTCTTCGAGAATTTCCGCATCGAGGTCGACCCCGAGCAGATCGACGAGTCGGTCCGCAACCTGACGGCCAAGGTGCGCGAGCTGGTCGATCAGGGCCGCTACACCAAGGTCCGCATCAAGTACCGGGGCAAGCCGCTGATGAAGGACATCCCGCTTGGGGTCTTCGTCGCGACCGAAGCCATCACCTTCTGGTACACCGGTTTGCTGCGTGCCCTGGTCGTGAACCTTGGGGTGCGCGCCGTGATCGAGATCGAGCTGGTCCACGACGCGGACGAGAAGGTCGCCGAGGGTGTGGCCCACTATATGGACGGCGAGGTCGAGCTGGCCGAGGCTGCGTATCGGGACGCGCTGCGCATGAAGCCCGGCGACGTGTCGGCCCTCTACAACCTGGGTGTGCTGCTGCGAGTGACGGGCCGCCGCAAAGACGCGCTAGCCGCCTTGGAGCAGGCCGCGTCGACATCGGGTCACCCAGACGCGGCCCGCGCGCAGGAGATCCTCGAAAAGATGAAGCGCGGCCCTCGCACGCTCTAGTGCCGCTGATCTGAAGTCCTTGACCACCGTGATGTCGGCCGCTGATCTGGGTCGACGGACCTCCGCCGAAGTGGGTCCGCGTTCGGCATCAGCGTGGTCGTCCCGACCGCGAACTCGACGCGATAGCACTACTCAAGCTCGGAGTTCCCATGCCTGCATCCTCCCCCGCCTCGTCCGACCCCACCGCCATCGTCCAGGCCGCCTACGACAAGCTGCGCGCAGCCTGGAAACAGCAGGGGGGCTTGCCCTACAAGCAACGCATGGCCTTGCTCAACGACGCCATGGGCTGGGTTCGTACCCACCGCCAGGACCTGGTGACCCAGCTCAGCGCCGACTATGGCCATCGCTCCCCGCACGAGACCCTGATGGCCGAGGTCTTCACGGTCATCGACGATATCAAGCACATCCGGGCTCACCTCTCCGAGTGGATGGAAGAGCAGCCCCGCCCTGTCGCCGCCACCTTCAAGCCGGGCACGGCCAAGGTCGTGTGGCAGCCGCTGGGGGTGGTCGGCGTGATCGCGCCCTGGAACTACCCCTTCCAACTCGCCATCCTGCCGGTCCTCGCCGCGATCGGCGCCGGCTGCCGGGTGCTCTTGAAGCCCAGCGAGATCACCGCGGGCACCGCCGATCTGCTGGCCCGTATGTGCGCCGAGGTTTTTCCGTCCGACGTCGTCGGCGTGGTGAATGGTGACCTCGCGGTTGGCCAGGCATTCAGCAGCTTGCCCTTCGACCACATCTTCTTCACCGGCAGCACCACCGTCGGTCGCCAGGTCATGCGCGCCGCCGCTGAGAACCTGACGCCCGTGACCCTGGAGCTGGGCGGCAAGTCTCCCGCCATCGTACACCGCGACTTTCCGATCAAGCGGGCCGCCGGGCGGGTCGTATACGGCAAGCTCTTCAACGCCGGCCAGACCTGCATCGCGCCCGACTATCTGCTGGTCCAGCGCAATAAGGTCGACGCCATGGTCGCCGCCCTCCAAGCCGCGGTCGCCCGAAGCTACCCGACCATCGTGGACAATCCCGACTACACCTCCATCATCAACGATCGCCACTACGCCCGCCTGGTGGACTGGATCCAGGACGCGCGCGACAAGGGCGCCACCGTCATCGCCTGCAACCCCGCCAGTGAGACCCTCGACCCGGCCCGGCGCAAGCTGCCGCTGCATCTCGTGCTGGACACCACCGACGACATGCTGGTCACGCGGCAGGAACTGTTTGGTCCCGTTCTACCGATCATCCCATATGACACGTTGGACGAAGCTATCGCCTACGTCAACGACCGACCTCGCCCCCTCGCTTTGTACTACTTCGACTGGAACAACAAGCGCTGCAACGACGTGGTCAGTCGGACCTGCTCGGGCGGCGTCACCCTCAACGACACCATCCTGCACTTCAGCCAGCTCGAGCTGCCCTTTGGCGGCGTCGGCCCCAGCGGCATGGGCTCGTACCATGGCTGGTATGGCTTCCGGACCTTCAGCCACGAGAAGGGCATCTTCCACCAAGCCCGCTTCAACGGCGGAAAGCTGGTGACTGCCCCCTATGGCAAGCTGACCGATGGCTTGCTCAGGGTGATGATCGGGTAGGTGGGGCGACTCCGGACTGTTGCTTGGGTCAAGACCAAGACCTCAGCACTGCCCTAGGGGCCACTGCGGACCAGGTGGTGGTCTTGCTTGAGGGTGATGGAGCCGCTCCACATGCGGCCCAGGTGGGCCCGCGCCCAGACGGCGAAGGCGACGCCGAGGGCGCTGGTCGCCAGCCCCGCGATGGCGGCAGGGGCGCCCTG
>JAADHA010000349.1 GCA_013152105.1 Oligoflexia bacterium
TGGCCTGGCTGCCTGGCGCCAGGGCACGCGGTGCGGTTCGCGTCGCAGCCACCCGCGCCGACCTGCGTGCGGCGGCCCTCATGGCCCTGGCCGAGGCCCGCGATGTCGCCGGCTATGAGCTGGCGGAGCAGGCTCTTTCTGACCAGGATCCGGCGACTCGCCAGGCCGCCGCCGCCGCCCTCGACCGGGTCGGCGGCACCCGCGCCGTGGGTCTGCTCGAGGACCGCCTGACCCAGGATGACAGCGCCGTGGTGCGCCAGGCCGCTGCCCGCGCGCTGGCCAGGGTGGCGCCACCCGAGCGTGTCCGTGCGTTGCTTCGACAGGCCGACACCGACCTGGTCTGTCAGGCCCTGCTGGCTCTGGGAGAGGCCGGTCGCGCCGAGCTCGCTGCCCAGGTCAGCGCCGCAGGAAGCCATCCCGAGGCCGCAGTGCGCCTGGCGGCAACCACGGCCCTGGGCATGCTCGCCATACCTGCCACCACCCCAAGGCTGCTGCAGCTCCTCCTCGACGAGGATGTCCCCGTTGGCCTGGCCGCCCTCCACGCCCTGAGCACCGCCGGGGACAGCCGCGCGGTGCGCCTCTTGCGCCTCCTGGCCGCACACCCGGGCCTGCCTGGACAGCGCGCGACCGACGTGCTCGTCGGGGGCCTGCGCCTGCGCCAGCCTCCCCCAGACAGCAAGGTGCGGATCCTCGCCCGCTCCGATCACCCCTTGCCCTCACGATCAAGGGCGCGGATCGCCGCGGCCTTCCAAGGCATCGCGCTGGATGTCGCCGTGGGCGAACTCGGTCTGGCTGCCGACGGCGATCTACCCCCCGATGACCTCGATGCCCTGGCGGACCTGGTGCGCGCCGTCGCGACGGTCGACACCCAGGAACCTGGCCTGAGCTGGTCGATCCGCGACGCACAGGGCTTGATCCGTCGACGCGACGGAGACTGGTGCCTCGACGCCCGCCACGGCGACCTGGTGCGGGATGCCGGCTGGTTCCGTGGCGAACTCCCGCACGTCAGCCGGGTCCCGCTGACGGCCGAGATCACCGTGCTTCCACCCGACCCCGCAGCCGACGGCGCGCTCCCGGTTGGCCTGGGGGATGACGAGCTACCAGACCTGGCCGAGGACACCCAGGACGACGCGACCGAGCAGACGATCTCCGGTTTCCTGGAAGAGATCACCGGCGCTCGAGCCAGCCCGGAAAAGGATGAATTGCCGGCTCAGCCAGACCCAGACGCCGCGCCCCCCAAACATTGACCCCCCTGCCACCCGGCGACACGAGTGCTATCGTGCCTTCCCTCGCTGGAGGCCGTGTGACCACCCGCTCCCCCCACCTCAGGCTGGCCCTGCTCGGCATCGTGCTGACGTTGCTTGGCGGCTGCACCTGGGTGAGCAGCAAAGACATCGATACTCGCCTCACCGAGGTCGATGATGACGCGGACGGCTTCATCGCCAAGGATGACTGCGACGACTCCAATCCCAACTTCAACCCTGGCGCCACCGAGACCTGGTACGACGGCTTCGACCAGGACTGTGGCGGGGACGATGACTTCGACGCCGACCATGACGGCTATGTGCTCGACCGCTTTCTGGGGCAGACCACGGCCAATGTAGATGGGTCCGGCGCGCTGCCCGGCGGTGACTGCAATGACGACGACAGCGCCGCCAATCCCTCGATGAGCGATGCCTGGTACGACGGCGTCGACACAAATTGCGACGGTCTGGATGACTACGACCAGGACCAGGATGGCTACGTCACGGACGACTACGCCGGGCTGCCCACCATCAACGCCCTCGGCACCGGGACCCTGCCCTCGGGCGACTGCGACGACACGGTCGGCACGGTCTTTCCGGGCAGCACCGACGACTGGTACGACGGCGTCGACCAGGACTGCGCGGGCAATGACGACTACGACGCCGACCGCGACGGCTACGTCCAGACCAGCGACGCGGGCAAGACCACGACCTATGTCAGCGGCTCCGGTGCGCTGCCAACAGGCGACTGCGACGACTCAGACACCACCATCCACCCCGGTGCCGTCGACACCTGGTACGACAACATCGACAGCGACTGCGCCGGGGACGACGACTTCGACCGGGACTTGGACGGCTACCAGGACCCGTCCGCGCCAGACGGCACGGGATCGGACTGCGACGACTCCGACGCCACCACCTTCCCAGGCCAGGACGAGACCCTCGACGACGGGATCGACCACGACTGCGACGGCAACCCCAACCGCTTCGTCATGGCAGCCCTCGACTCGCTGACCTGGACTTCGCCCCACGACCTGCGCTTCTCCCAGAACAGCGACACGATCTATATGTCGGTCGCGGCCCAGTTGGTGGACTACGGCGCCAGCACCTTCTACGACTCGGCCGTCGCGATCGGGTGGAACAACACCGCTCCTCTCCACAGCAGCACTACGGTGATCGCGTGGCTGCAAAACCTGGTCGAGCCCAACTTCTCCCTGACCGGCGGCCAGGCATTCTACGCCACCGACGACGCCCTGGTCGGTGCGGTCGGGCTGGACTTCGACACCACGCACCTGCGGGCCCTACGGGTCGGTGGCTATGATCTCACGTCCTACGTACGGTTTGGCGCGAACAGCCCGTCGACACTGAACCAGCCCTTTGACGACATCGCCATCGCACAGTCGGCGGACGGCTTCATTCACGCCATCGGCTGCGACTCTGCCGACGGCACTGGTCGCTACATGCGGGCCACCCGAGACCAGTTGGCCACCAGCTACGATACGACCGAGGATATCCCCGAACTCGCCGCGTCAGTCTGCACCCTGCACTTCTTTGATGATCCGCTCGGAACCATCGTAAGTGCCCAAGGTGCGGGAATGGTCACCCTCCCCTTCGACGCCCAGAGCGCGACGCCCTTCGCCGACATCTATGACTGCACGCCTCCTGGGGATACCGGGACGCCTCCTGACACCGGGACGACCACCGACACCGGGACGACCACCGACACCGGGACGACCACCGACACCGGAACGACCACCGACACCGGGACGA
>JAADHA010000151.1:0-2183 GCA_013152105.1 Oligoflexia bacterium
CCGACCTGACCAAAGGAACAGGCCACCTGGAGGTCTCGGGACTGGCCGAGGTTCGGGAGGGTACGGCGCTTCACAGCCTTGTTGAGGATCGAGGCGCAGCCGCTGTCCAGCAACAGGGCGGCGGCGAGCAGGAGGAGGCGAGGCTTCATCGGCGGGCAGTATAGTGGAGAGCGGGGCCTTCAGCCCCTGTTGCGTCCTCCGCAAGCCTCGGCCCGTGCGCGTTATCCTCACCCGTCCTGCAGCTCGCGATCAGCGGGCCGCCACACCCCGAGGTTCCCGTGGATTCTCAGGCCGTCATCGACGCATGCATGCGCCACACCCTGTTCAACTGGTCCGCCCGCGACAACGTCCACCCCATGCCCATCGAGTCGGCCCAGGGCATCTGGCTCTACGGCCCCGACGGCCAACGCTGGATGGACTTCAACAGCCAGCTCATGAGCGTCAACATCGGCCACAGCCACCCTCGCGTGGTGCAGGCCATCAAGGACGCAGCCGACTGCCTGCTCTACGCCTTCCCCGGCGCCGCGACCCAGGCCCGCGCCGACCTCTCGACCCGCCTCGCACAGCTCCTCCCGGGCGACATCAACACCTTCTTCTTCACCCTGGGCGGGGCCGAGTCCAACGAGAACGCCATCAAGATCGCTCGCCTGGCGACCGGCCGCTTCAAGATCCTGTCGCGCTACCGCAGCTACCATGGCGCCACAAACGCCACAATGCAGCTCACCGGCGACCCGCGCCGCTGGGCCAATGAACCCGGAGCGCCCGGCTTCATCCACGTCATGGACCCGACGCCCTACTCCTACAGCTTCGGCCACAGTGACGCCGAGATCGTGCAGAACAACCTGCGCTACCTCGAAGAGCTGATCATGTACGAGGGCCCGCAGACCATCGCCGCCATGTTCATCGAGACCGTGACCGGCACCAACGGCGTCCTGCCTCCACCACAGGGCTACCTCCAGGGCTTGCGGGCCCTGCTCGACAAGTACGGGATCCTGCTGGTCTGCGACGAGGTGATGGCCGGCTGGGGCCGCACGGGCAAGCTCTTCGCCTTCCAGCACGGCGACATCCTCCCCGACATCGTGACCATGGCAAAGGGCTTGACCAGCTCGACCATTCCCCTGGGCGCGGTCGGCATGCGGGACCACATCGCCCACTACTTCGATGACCACGTGTTCTGGGGCGGACTCACCTACAACAGCCACGCCCTGGCCATGAACGTCGCCCGCGCCTGCATTGATGTCGTCGTGGAAGAAGGCCTGGTCGAGAACGCGGCACGCCTGGGCCTGGTGATGCGTGCCGAGATGGACCGCTTGACCGCCGCCCATCCCAGCGTGAAGGTGGGCCGAAACATTGGTCTGTTCGGCATGATCGACATCCAGAAGGACAGCGCGGGCACACCCATCGCACCATACAATGGGAGCCACCCCGCAATGGCCGAGTTCTCACGCTACTTGCTGGATAATGGACTGTTCACATTCGTCCGCTGGGGCAGCTTCATGTGCAATCCACCGCTGATCATCACCGAAGAAGAACTGCGACAGGGCTTCGCCATCATCGACCGTGCCCTCCAGATCACCGACCGGGTGTTCCAGGGCCAATAGCCACCCCCGGGGCGCTGATCTCAGGTGCTGTCCGAGTCCAGCAGCTCACGCAGCACCGTGCGCACATCGGCGGCGACCTTGTTGGCCTCCAGGACCAGATCCGCTCTTCGCCCTGAACGCACCCTGGCATCCAACTGTACGAACACTCCGTTGTGCAGGCGCAGCGCTATCGTCACGCGATCGCGTTCGGCTGGACCGGGGATACGGGGCAGCACCAGGCGAACCGAGGTGCCGCTGATTGCGATGGCCTGGGCGAGCTGCTTGCCGGAGTCGATGGGCACAAAGAGCGCCCCCGGATTGCCAGCCGAGAACTGCGGAGTCAACCCGGGCGAGGCTGGTTGCGCCGATCGCCGCGTGCGTCGCTGCGCGGGCCGCTGCGACGGGCGGTTTGGCCTGGGTTCGGAGGGCCGCTGCGGTGTTCGCGGGGCTGCGGAAGGCGCGGCAGGGGGCAAGGCTTGTTCAGAGAAGGCGTCCGGGTTGAGATCCCGTAGCAGAGCGACCACGCGTGGTTGCTGAGTTTCATCCTTCAAAAACCACTGTACGCAGTGCGGCAGCCCCCGGCGGGTTCGCGTCGAACCGTGA
>JAADHA010000151.1:2297-5308 GCA_013152105.1 Oligoflexia bacterium
CCTTCGACCAAGCCGGTGTCGCTGTGGATCGAGGCAGCCAGCCGTCGCTTCATTCTGGGCGGCGGATCGAGTGTCGGTGGTTTGGGGAGACCAGCCTTCATGCCGAACTAATAGCCGGATACTCCGCCATGGGAAAGTGACTTTTCGTGAGCTTCGGGCAGGCGGGGACCGCCTCCCCCCTGAGCACGCGATGGGCAAGGCGAGAACCGAGTGAAAGCCTGCCTGGTCGGTGTCCCCTCAGCCCGCCGCATCTTCCAGTTCGCCCGCTACATCGGCGACGGCCGCCTGCCCGGGCCGATCCAACAGGCTCACGACCACGCCCAGCACGAAGCTGAGCAGGAAGGCCGGCGGCAACTCGGCCAACTGGGCGGCATAGGGCCCGATGCCGGGTAGCGCGGGCGCGCCGAACTTGAACAGAGGCACGCTGACAAAGCCGGCGATCATCGCGGCGAGCGCGCCCTTGGCGGTCATGCGGCGCCAGAACAGAGACAGGATCAAGGTGGGACAGAAGGTGGCGGCGATGCCCGACCAGCCGAAGATCACGAACCAGAAGACGGTGCGACCCTCGACCAGCGTCCCGACCGCCAGGGCCAGGGCCAGGGCCGCCCCACCCAGGGCCAGCGTCGCCTTGCGGGACAGGCCGACCAGGGTCTGGTCGCTGAGCTCGGGGTGGAGCACCTGCTGGTAGATGTCGCGCACGACGGCGCTGCTGGCCAGAACCAGCAGGGAGTCGACGGTCGACATGATGGCGGACAGCACGATGGCGATGAACAGGCCGACCACGATGGGGGGCATGACCTGGTCAACCAGCATGGGGAGCACGTCCTGGCCACCGTTGCCCAGCACCGAGACCGGATCATCGCCGGGCCGGGTCAGCATGGCGCGGCCGATCATTCCGGTCAGGACCGCACCGCTGTCGGCCAGCACAGTCCAGACCAGGGCCACGGCGGCGCCACGAGACAGCTCGGCTTCGTCACGCAGGGCGATGAAGCGCACGAAGATCTGCGGACTGCCTAGGAAACCCAGGCCGATCAGCGCCAGGCCCAGGGTTCCGCACAGGGTGAGGCCGGTCCAGCCGGTCCCCCCGGACCAGGACAGCAGGGCCGGGTCCATGGCGGCCAGCCGGGTGGTGACCGGCTGCCAACCCCCAACGCTCAGCAGGCCCACGATCGGCAGCACGACCAGACCCAGGAACATCAGCACGCCCTGAAAGACATCCGACCAGACCACGGCGAGGAAGCCCCCAGCGGTCGAGTAGGCCATGACGACCGCGAAGCCGATCAGGGCGCCCCACAGCCAGGGGACGCCCAGGAAGGACTCGAAGGCGGTGCCGGTCGCGTCGATCTGGGCTGAGACGTAGATGATGACGAAGACGGTGAGGGCCAGGGCGGCGACGATCCGCAGCGCGTGGCTGCTGTCCCGAAAGCGGGCCTCGAGGTAGTCGGGGACGGTGATGGCGTCATAGCGCACCGTCAAGCGATGGAAGCGCCGAGCCAGCACCAGCCAGGCCAGACCGACGCCCAAGAACTCGCCGAGCACGACCCAGAAGCCGCGCACGCCGACCACGGCCCCCATGCCGGTCAGGCCCAGCAGGAGCCAGGCGCTCTCGCCGGTGGCGCGGGCGCTGAAGGCGACGGACCAGAAACCCAGGCCCTTGCCGGCCGCGAAGTAATCCCGCAGGTCGCGCATGCGGCGGCTCGCGACGACCCCGATTCCCAACAGGATGGACAGGTAGACAGCGACGCCGAGGATCTTCCAGAACATGGCGCAACCCTACCTCAGGGTCACGCAGCGTTGGCCTTCACCCCTGCGAAGCGCCGCTCACCAGCCGGACTTCATCACCATCACCCAGATGCTGCCCATGGCGGCGGCGAAGGATGGCAGCCCCAACAACATCCATGTTCGGTTGGCACGGTGAAAGGCGGCTGGCAGCGCGGTGCCCTCCCGCAGGGCTTCATCGACCATGCGCCGCATTCGGATCTGAAGGAAGGCCGCGGGCAACCAGCAGAGCCCGGCGATGGCATAGCCGATGATCCCCAACAGCAGCCACGGCGTGCTCAGCGGCATCCCGGCGACCCAGGCCATGGCCAGCCCCGAGACCGGCAGGACGACCGCCGAGGGTACGGTGAAGATCCAGTCCGCGCGGACGATCTCGCGCTGTGCCCAGGCGATGGTCTGTAGTTGCCCGGACCGGTCGGCGCGCAGCTTGTACCAGGCGCTGCCCAGGCCGGTGCCAAAGAACAGCATGGCCGAGACCACGTGGACGACCTTGAGCAACAGGTAGAGGTTCATCTCTTGCCACCTGAAGACTGCCTGGCGAGCCGGTGGACCAGCACCAGGGTGCCAGCCAGGATCGGCAGGTTCTTGGTCAGCGGACCGAAGGGGTGGACCCACAGCAGGGGCCGCTGAATCGAGACCAGCAGGGGCAGCAGGACCAGGGCGAGGATCTGGCACCACAACAGCAGGCGCAGGGCGCGTCCGCGAAGGGTCAGGGCGCCGATCCCGGAGAGGATCTGGGCCAGACCCATGCCTCGCAGGAAGATCGAGGGGTCGAAGGGGACCATGCCGCTGCCCGCGACGACGGCCAACTCCTGCGGCTGCTGAAACAGGATCTTGGGGAGCAGGCCCTCGGTGACCCAGATGATCGCCATGCCGAAACGCAGCACGCGTGTGGATCGTGTGGTCCAGCCTTCTTCGTGCAGCCACAGTGTGACCAGGACCACCGCCAGCAGCGGCACGTTCTTGGTGATCACACCGAAGGGGTCGGCCAGCAGCAAGGGGTCGAGGACGACCAGGATCAGGCTGAAGCCGAGCACTGCCACGGTCTGCACGGCGGCCAGCCACGGGCGAGGTGTGCCCAGGCCGACCCGCAGGCCCAGCGCGATCTCGGCGATGCACGTCACCCACATCACGGCGGCGGGGATGCCGAGGAGCGCCAGCCAACGCGCGCCCTCGGCGCGGTAGCTCGGGTGCAGCACCAGCACGCCTGTCACCAGCCAGACCGCCGCGAC
>JAADHA010000633.1 GCA_013152105.1 Oligoflexia bacterium
GGCCGCGGGGCCGGCAACTGCCCGATGGAGCTGCTGCTGTTCTACCTGGACAACCCCAAGTACGACGTCCGCCCGATCCTGGACCTGGTGGACGACTTCGCGGCCTTGCGGGACGAACTGCGCTGGGGCTACCACCTGCCCTACGCCATCACCGGCTACTACAACATCCACCCGCGCATGGGCATCGAGCGCATGGCACGCGAAGATCGCTACGAGTGCCTGGAGATGTACGAGAGCCTGACCAGCCAGCTCCCCCCCCGCAAGCCGCGCCCGGTCGACCCGAGGACTGCCTGAAGCACAGCCCCTGGGCCGGGTCCTCAACCGGACCCTCAGCCGAACCCTCAGCGGGTCGACACCGATCCGCTGCTGGTCCCAGCGCCCAGGTCTCGCGCCTTCTCCATCAAGCCGACCAGCTCGATGTCGTCCTTCTCACCAGCGCGCCGTGCGTGCCTGGCAAAGGCGATGAGCTGGTCCATGGACAGCTCCTCGACCTCGGGGCTCTGCCGCAACACCTCGGCGAAGGTGGCAGAGGCATAGGCGATCCGCAGGTCCTTGGCTGCGAGATCGGTCCGCTCGGCCAGGGCGCTGTCCGAGAAGCGGAAGGATCGCTCGGTCGCGGCGCTGCCGCCCTGGTCCACGTCAGCACCGGGCTGCTCCCAGCGCAGCCGCACCGTGGCGAGGTCGCGGGCGTAGCCGTCCTTGAGCAGGACCGAGTACAGCGCGGTGACGTTGTGACCCGCGCCCACCTCGCCGGCATCGACCTTGTCGTCGCGGAAGTCCTTGTCCGCGATATCCCGGTTCTCGTACCCGATCAGCCGGTAGGCCAGCACACTTTCGGGGTTGAACTCGACCTGGATCTTCACGTCGCGGGCGATCGTGACCAGGGTGCCACCCAGATCGTCCACGAAGACGCGACGGGCCTGCTGGCTGTCGTCGATGTAGTAGTTGTTGCCGTCGCCCTTGTTGGAGAGCTGCTCCATCAGCGTGTCCTGGTAGTTGCCCATGCCAAAGCCGATGGTGCTCAACGTCACGCCCTTGTCGGCGTAGCCCTTGACCTGGCTGAGCATGTCGTCCCAACTGGTCCGCCCGACATTGGCGTCACCGTCCGACAGCACGACGACACGGTTCTCCTCGCCCGGCTCGAAGCTGGCCCATGCCATGCCATAGGCCAGGTCGATGCCCGAGGACATCGCCGTGGAGCCTCCCGACTTGAGCCCCTCGATGGCGTCGTGGATCTGGCGCTTGTTGGCGGCTGACGTGGGCTCGAGGATCTTCGCGACCCGACCCGCGTAGGTGCAGAGGCCGACCGTGTCGTCCTCGCGCAGGTTGTCGACCAGCATGTGCAGGGACTTCTTCGCCAGGCCCAGCTTGTCGGCGCTGGACATGGAACCGGAGACATCGACCAGGAAGGTCAGGTGCAGAGGCGGACGCTCGTCGCGGCTGAGCTTCTTGCCCTGGATCCCGACCCGCAACACGTCGTGCCCCTCGCGGAAGGGGTCCGGCATCGCGGCCATGTGGACCGAAAAGGGGCTGCCATCGGTGGGCGCCTTGTAGCCGTAGTCCAGGTAGTTGACGAACTCCTCGACCCGCACGGACTCGAGGGGCGGCAGCACACCCGCGTCCAGCTTCTTGCGAGCCAGGCTGTAGCTGGCTGTGTCGACATCGATCGAGAAGGTGGACAGGGCGTCGTCAGCGACCATGGTGAAGGGGTTCACGCCGTAGTCGGTGTAGCGCTCGGAGCTGCCGTAGGTGGTGACTTCCGCAGGCGGCACGACCGCGACCGACTCGGCGGCTCGCCGCGCGATCCGGGGCAGCGCACGGTTGAACTGCGACGCAGTGACAGCCGGGCTGGCGGCCGGCGACGGACCTCGGGTGCGGGCTCCCAGCCCGTAGCCCACGTCTTCGCCCCCCTTGGTAGCACCTGCGACCGACTTCATGGCCGGTACAAGGCTGTCTCCGACCCCATCCAGGGCGTCGCCACCGCCGCCTCGCCCAGTCCCGAGAGTCCCGAGAGCGACAAGGCCGCCACTGATCTGCCCGGCCGGTGACGCCGCGACCTCGTTCATGGCGGCCGCGTCTTCGGGGATGTCGGAGGCATCGCTTTCGTCCTTGCTGCGCTCGGCCTGGACGGGCTCGGTCGAGGGCTGACTGGCCGCGGGAGCCTGGGTCATGGCGTCGGGCGCCGGTTCGCGCAGCATGCAGGCGGACAGCAGGACGAGAGAGCTACCGAGCAGCAGACGGGAGGTGGTCATCAGGGACTCCGGTTGAGGTTCGCCCTGGCAACGCACCGACCCGACCCACGCTTACGCCGCACCCCAAGAAAAACCCATGCGGGACGCCGTGCAGGGGTACCGGAGAGGATCTGGCGCGGCCGCGGGGCCCCTCAGTGCTGGGCTTCGAAGCCCTCGAGCGCCTGATCCAGTTCGTCCAGGCGGGTCTCGATGGCCTTCAGGCGAGCGTCGGCCTGCCCCGGCGGCAACGCGGCAGGCTCCTTGCGCCCACGGATCGCGGTGATCGCGTCGAGCGCGGCCTTGGCCACATCCGGCACGGTCTGTTGGCGCCGGAAGGCCTCCAGCCGGTTCACCGAGCTGTGGTCACCGACCTGGCCCAGCACCCCGATGACGTGCTGGCGGGTCCGCAGGTCCAGATCGTACAGCATCGCCTCGGCCGCGCGGGCGACCCGGGCTTGCAGGCGCTTTTTGGCTTTGTCATCCTGGCGCGCCGCGATGCGAGCGGCGGCAGAGAGGCCGTCGTTGCGCAGACGGCCCGGCGCCAGTGGATCAAGCAGGGCCGGCAGGTCGCTGCCATCACCGTGCTCGCCCAGCACACGGGCGGCGGCCTTGCGCAGGTCCCAGTCTTCCTGGTCGGTGAGCCTTCGCACCAGGGGCCGAGCCAGGGTCACAGCCAGCTCGGGCTGCAAGGCGGCCAGGCTGCTGAGCGCCGCGGCCCGGACATCCGGGTTGTCGTCGCGTTCGGCCAGCCGTCGCAGCGCACCGGCTGGCGACTGG
>JAADHA010000265.1:0-2997 GCA_013152105.1 Oligoflexia bacterium
GGTCGGATCACTCATTGACGCTCCTGGCGGCGGGACGGTGCCACGCGGCACGCCGGTGCGCAAGGGCGGCGTCCCAGGCCAGTCTCGAGGCTGCCTTGGCTGGTCGTCGCTTGACACCTGCCTGGGTCAGGTGTATTTGATAATGCAATTCATAATCGAGATCATCGTGGTGCTTCTGCTCCTGTCTCTCATCGCCTTCCAACCCGCCCTGGCCAACGATGTCAGGGATGCTTCTGAAGACGCCCGCCGGCTCGGGGCCATCCTCGACTATGTGGCCGCCGACTACGGTGGCGCCGTGGCAGACGGTCAGGTGAGCAGCGACAATGAGTATGCTGAGCAGGTCGGTTTCCTCAAGGATGCCAAGGAATTGGCACAGCAACTGCCTCCGACCAGTGTGGATGTCTCGGCGGGGATTGACGACCTGGTTGACAGCGTGGATGCGCTCGCACCGGCCAGTCAGGTCACGGCCGCCGCGCTGCTTCTCCGTCACGACGTCTTGGAAGCCTACGATGTCGAGCTGACTCCGACAGCGGCAGTCTCTCGCCAGGTGGGGGCGCGACTCTACGCCGAGCACTGCGCTGACTGCCATGGGCTCGATGGTGGCGCGGACACACCCCTCGCTGCGACACTCACTCCAGCGCCGCGCAACTTTCGCGACCCGGCCGTGATGGACACGCTCACACCCGCGCGTTCCTACAACGGCATCACGGATGGTGTGAAGGACACGGCGATGCCATCCTTCGGTACCCTCTCGGCCAGCGACCGCTGGAACCTGGCCTTCTACATCTTCACGCTTCGTCACGACGGTTCGGCCGAAGCTCGTGGACAGGCGCTCGCTGATGCAGAACTGCTGCCGCCGCGGTCCATGTCCGAGCTCTCCGCCGACTCTGACGCATCCCTCAGCGCGGGCCTGCAAGATGCCCAGGCGCTCGACGCCATCGCCTGGTACCGAGGTGTCGCCAGCTTCCGTAGCGGAGGGGCTTCGCTCGCTGGCGCCCGTGCCGGCCTTGATGCAGCCATCGTCGCGTTGGAAGCAGGTGATCGTGCGGAAGCCCGCAGGCTCACCGGAGAAGCCTACCTCGGCGGCTTCGAGCCCCACGAGGTGACGCTGCGGCAGGCATCACCAGACCTGGTGGTGCGCATCGAAGACTCCTTCTTGTCCATCCGATCACAGATCGGTGCCGGGGAGTCTGTGGCCGATCTCAGAGCCGAGGTCCTGCGCACGCAGGCCCTGCTGGATGATGCTCAAGCGATCCTGGCGGGGGCGCACGGCAAGAGCGTCGCCTTTGTCGGTGCGCTGGTCGTCGTGCTGCGAGAAGGACTCGAGGCGGCGCTGCTGCTGTTGTTGCTGCTGGGCTACGCCGGCAAGGCGGGATCCAGCGGCAGGCGGCAGGTCCATGCAGGCTGGCTTGTCGCTGTCCTCGCCGGGATCGCAACCTGGTTCGCCTCTGGCTCTCTGGTCGCCTTGGCCGGCTCCAAGCGCGAGCTGGTAGAGGGTACGGTCACGCTGCTGGCTGCGGGCGTGATGGTCACGGCTCACCACTGGCTCCGCTCAGCGGCCAACGGCAAGCGACGCGTCAAGGGTATCCAGGGCGTGCTCGGAAGAGAGGTCGGCCGGTGGACGCTCTTCGCGCTGGCCTTCGGCGCGGTCTACCGGGAGGCGTTCGAGGTGGTGCTCTTTCTCCAGGCGATCGCCCTTGACGGAGCCACGGGCACACAACCTGTGCTCGCGGGGGTTGGCGTTGGTGCGGCTCTGCTCGTGGGGCTGGTCGCGGTCCTGCTCCGCGTTGGCCACCGCATGCGGACAGGTCCCGTGCTGACGGCTGCGGGCGTGCTGCTAGCCGCGATGGCGGTGGTCTTCGTGGGGAAGGGGATCCGATCTTTTCAAGAGGCGGGCATCGTCTCAATCCACGCCTTCGGAGTGCTTCGCGTCGACGTTCTGGGCATCTTCCCGACCATCGAGACCGGCCTGGCCCAGGCCCTGTTGCTGCTGGTGCTGCTGGTGCCACTGATCCACACCCTGCGCAGCGGTGTCCCTGGAGCC
Source organism: Oligoflexia bacterium (assembly GCA_013152105.1). Lineage (GTDB taxonomy): Bacteria > Myxococcota_A > UBA796 > UBA796 > UBA2385 > UBA2385. The sequence continues at coordinate 2,045 of JAADHA010000265.1, forward strand.
GATCCGGCTCACGGTGCATGATGATGTGCTGGAGCCTGCATGACCGACCGCTCGCCGACTGCCACGGTTCGTCCTGAAGCCCTGGACTTCGGGCGCCTCAACGCCAACGTCGTGGGCACCCTGATGAAGGAAGCCGTGCGGCGCGCCATCGTGGCGATTCGGGCTCGGCGCTTCACCTTCGAGGCCACCGTCAAGGGCCGCGGTGTGGGCGGCTCGCCGGACATGGTGACCAGCGCGGACCACGCGGCGCAGCGGGTCTACGTGAAGTTGCTGCGCGAATGGTTCCCCGGCTTTGGAATCCTGGCAGAAGAAGAAGGGCTGCGCGTGCCCTGCACCCGCTCCGACCACGACCTGTGGTTCACCGTCGATCCCCTCGACGGCACCAAGGCCTTCATCCGACGGCAGTCCCACAGCGTCGGCACCATGATCGCCCTGGTCTGCGACGGCAAGGCCATCGCCGCGTGCATCGGCGACGTGATGACCCAGGAAGTCTACGCGATGCGCCCAGGGGCCAATGTAGTCCACCGGATCAGCGAGTTTGGCATCGCCGAGGCCCTGACCATCGACACAACGCGCTCGCTCTCTACCCAGTTCCTCCTGCTGCGGGGCCCACCCGATGCCTACTCGCCTGCCGTACCGGTCGCGGTTCGCAGCGGCCTGTTCCGCGGCTACGAGATCATGGGCGGCAGCATCGGCACCGGCATCGCCCGCCTGTGGAAGAGCGAGATGGGCGCGGCCTTGTTCCTGCCGGCCCCGCTGACCCCCTGGGATGCATGCCCGCTGTTGGCTCCCAGCCTGGCCCTGGGCTTCCGTTTCTTGGAGCTGTTGCCAGGTGGCGAGCTGCGGCAGGTGCAGCTCGATCCCACTCGCGATGGAATCCCCCTCGCCCGCGAGACCTGGTTGGTCCACCGCAGTCGGATCGAGGAGCTGCACACCTGGTGGCGGCACGCCGA
>JAADHA010000265.1:3010-4229 GCA_013152105.1 Oligoflexia bacterium
TCTTGTGCGCTCTCGCATTGTGCGCTCTCGCACCGGAGCAGGGTGCAGCCATCGGCTTCTCCGGGTCGCCCACCGCTCCCGGCAGGAGTGTGTTCTACTGTCGGCGGAGGTTCTCATGGAGTGGATCATCGCTGTCCTGGTCGCGCTGGGAATGCTCCTGTTCAGCTCCATTCGCGTCCTCCGAGAGTACGAGCGCGCGGTCATCTTTCGGATAGGGCGTGTGATCCCGACCAAGGGACCGGGGCTCATCCTGGTCATTCCAGTCATCGACCGCATGGTGCGCGTGAGCTTGCGGGTCGTGGTGCTGGATGTCGAGAAGCAGGATGTCATCACGCGCGACAACGTCAGCGTCGCCGTCAACGCAGTGGTCTACTTCAAGGTCGTGGACCCGCAGCGCGCCGTGCTGTCGATCGAGGACTACCTCTACGCCACCGGGCAGGTCGCCCAGACCACCCTCCGAGCCGTGACCGGCGAAGCCGAGCTGGACTCGCTGCTGGCCGAACGCGACAACATCAACCACCGGCTGCAGGAGATCCTGGACATGCGCACCGATCCCTGGGGGATCAAGGTGACCCAGGTCGAGGTCAAGCACATCGATCTCCCGGCCGAGATGCAGCGCGCCATGGCCCGCCAGGCCGAAGCTGAACGCGAACGACGCGCAAAGATCATCGCCGCCAAGGGTGAACTCCAGGCATCCGAGAAGCTGGCCCAGGCCGCCAAGGTGATGGAACAAAGCCCCATCACCCTCCAGCTACGCTACCTCCAGACCCTGCGTGAGATCGCCGCCGAGAACAACAGCACCACGCTGTTCCCGATCCCGATCGACCTGTTCAAGCCTTTCGTCGATCTGATCAAGCGACGCGACGACTGAGGGCTGCAAGGGGGGCCGTGCCGGTTGGGCCATCATCCCTTCGGGACCCACGATCTCCAGCAGGATTCTTCGCGCCTCGACCACTCGTCCATCATCTGTGGTCAGCCGATCCGGCTACAGGCACAGAGCTGGCGCTGCAGCTCTCTTGCCACCGAAAGCGCCTGGGGGTCCGACCGGAGGAGCCTGCACCAGAGCGCCGATAGCGCACGGCAAGCGTTCCAGCAGGCGCCGACGATTGGACGGCGTCCAGCACATCGGCAATGTGCTCGCCGATGGCACCGAGCCTGAGCAACACGGGCGCCCGAATAATGACGGCATCGCAGGCTGTGGCCGAATCTGGGCGAAGGA
>JAADHA010000156.1 GCA_013152105.1 Oligoflexia bacterium
GCGACGATCAGCGGCGGCAGCATCCGTGACAGCACCGGCTACGGCCTGCTGGCCAGCGATGGCGCGGACGCCACGGGGGGCGATCTCACCATCGACAGCATCGCTCGGACCAGCCTCAGCACCGATGATGGCGTCGGCCTGGGGGCCGATGGCGCCGTCCTGCACACATCAGGGAACACCCTCACCAACGTCTCTCGCTACGGGATCCTGGGCACCAGCAGCAGCCTGGACCTGAGCGGCGACGACATCACCGGCGCGATCTTCGGGGTGTTGGCCAGCGACAGCGACCTGGTGGCCAGCGGCCTGAGCGTGACCGACGCCTGGACCTGCGGGATCTATGCCTACAGCCCGACCCTGGCCCAGGTGACCGACACGACCGTCGTCGGCACCCCGGGCCAGGTGCTCGACGTGGACCCGGCAGACTGGGCCAAGGAAGCCTACGACTCGTCCGGCATCTTCCTGGTGGCTCCCGAGTCCACCGTCTACGACACCAGCGTCACGGGCTACTCGGGCGTCGGCATCCTGCTGGCCGCACCAAGCACCGGCACGGCGGACCTGGCTCGGGTCACGCTGACCGACCAGGGGCACTTCGGTCTGTACATCTCGGCCGTGCAGACCACCGCCGAGGACGTCATCGTCAGCGGCACCTACGCGACCACCTCGGACCTGAGCACGCTGTGCACGGATGTCGGCACTGACGTGGGGGTGTTGGTCTACGATGCCGAGCTGGACTGGTCTGGTGGCAGCGTCAGCGACGTCGAGGGCTACGGGATCTCGAACATCTACGGCACCTCCCAGATCGACGGGGCCAGCGTGTCCGCCACCACCTGCGGCGGGATCATGGCCTTCCAGGGCGACGCCCGGATCACCTACTCCGACTTCAGCGCCGCGATCGGCGGTACCTTTGCCAGCAGCATTGTGTCCTACCAGGGTGCCACGCTCTACGTCGGCGGGTCGACCTTCCACGACAGCAATAACGAAGTCCTCGACCACAGCACCGAGTCCACGGTGGGCGGCGTGCTCACCCGCCGCGACTTCTATGTGTGGTCCGGATCGGACATCCAGGTCTGGTACGGCGCGGACGCGACCATCCTCCAGAACAGCTTCGAGCACGGCATCAACGGCGTGCAGATCTACAGCGACCCCAGCTACGGCTACTCCTCGGCCACCCTGAGCGACAACACCTTCAGCGACTACATCGGGCAGGCCGTCTACATTGGCGCTGGCAGCAGCGGCGCCATCACAGACACGACCTTCACCAACCACGGCGCGTACCCGCTGGCCTGCGAGAGCGGCGTCTTGGACCTCACGCGGGTCTCGGTCTCGACGGGGGGCACGACCAGCACCCGGACCGCCCTCTACGAGGACGATGTCTTCGTCCGCGACCTCACGCTGAACACCATCGGTCCCTCGGTCTTCTCCAGCGACTGCACCTTCAGCGCCGACAACCTGACGGTGCAGGACGCCGACGCCTCGGCCGTCTACTTGCAGAACGGCTCGTGGGAGCTGTCCGACCTGACGGTCTCCGGCGCGGGCCTGGCAGACTCGGGGGACGGCGTGACCGCGGTCTCCACCACCGGCAGCGCCACCCTCTACGTCAACGGCGCGGACATCTCCGGCGTGGTGTCGGGTAGCGGGCTGGCCTTGCAAGCCGGGACCACGGTGACGACCACCATCTTCGACACGACCATCGCCGACACCCGCGACGACGGGCTCTCGCTGATCAACACCTCGGGCAGCCCCGGCAGCGCGACCCTGAGCCGAGTGAGCGTGACAGGCGCTGGCGGCACCGGACTGCGGTCTTCACAGGTGAACTTGAGCCTGGAGAGCCTCGACGTGTCCTCGGCCAGCGACGACGGGGTGCAGATCTCGGGAGGAACATCCAGCCTCAGCGCCAGCAGCAGCGTGGACAACGGCGGCTACGGCATGCTCTGCCAGGACGACGCCACGATCAGCGTCTGCGACATCAATGTCAGCGGGAACGCCAGCGGCGACTTCAGTGGCTGCGGCACGGTCTGCACCGGGGGCTGAGGGCCGGCTTGGGATCAGGGCCTCTGGGCTGACCACAAGTGGCATAATCCGAAGCGATGCAACTCCAAGCAGCAGTGCTCCTCCTCGCCACCACCACCGCGGCGGCGGCGCCACCGTCCGTCGTCGTCGAGATCTCCTGCGAGGGACTGGCCCGGTCCCGCCACGCGCTCATCGTCAGCAGCAGCAGCGGTCGCGAGTTGGCCAGCGCCATCGTGCCCCGTTCCGCCACGGGCCACCTCCAGGTGGTCTTGAACCCGACGGGGATCCCCGCGCGCGTCGACCTGGTTGGCGCCGAGTGTACGCTGCATGCGGACGTCACCGGCCCACTGGACAAGCCCTTCCATGTGTGGCTCTCCGACGGCGAGCCACCGCCGCCGGTCCCCGTCGCCACGACACCGGTCGACGACGCCATGGCCCTGACCTCACTCGAGCTACGCACCCCCGAGCTGCTCGGCCGCCTGCTGGTCCAGGCCCGCGCAGAGCCACCGGGCAACGCCGCGGAAGAACTGCTGTCGCGGGTGCCACGACTGGAGGGCCACCCCTTCGACCCACGCATCGCGGCGCAACTGCCCGACGGGCGCACGGTGACCGCCCTGGTCGGACCGAGCTGCCCATGCGGCCAGGTCCCCGCAAACACGCGCGCCAGCGTCACCGTCGTCGATGAGGTGGCGGTGGTCTCGGCGCACGCCGGCCCGTTCCTCGCGCTGATCCTGCCGCCGGCCAGCCCCGTGATCGGCCAGATCCTTTGCGGCTGCGTGCCGGTACCTCCGCTGTGGGTCGACGACGACCTCGCCTTGCAAGAGCGCAACGAAGCGCGCAAACTCCGGAAGTGACCATGCCCCGCTGGCTCCTGTTGCTGCCCCCCTGTCTCGGTGCCTGTGCAACACAGCCCAGCGCCGATCCTCGCGTCGACCAGCTCGTGCAGCGCGTCGACACGCTCGAGCAGCGCACCGACACGCTCGACATCGGCACACTCGAGGTGGCCAACGCTGACCTGGATCTCCGGTCCGCGCGGACCGAAGCCAAGACCGAGGCGACCCTCGCTGCGATCTCCACAGTCGGCCCACAGAGCGCCGCCGCCTCGCCCGACCTCGCCCTGGCGATCCGCGGGCTCGGCCTGCGGGTCCAGGACCTGGAGGGGCGCCTGGCCGACGCTGCGGCCAGCTCGGGCACGCCCACACCCGCCAGCCCCGAGCTGGCTGGCCTGCCCCGAATGGAGGTCAGCCCTGAATCCGGCGTGCTGCACCCGGTGCTCGACGAAGACGCGACCGTGTCCTGCGCCGTCCGCATGATCAGTGGCATCCGCACCTCTGAGCTGGCCTACGACGCCGCCTTCGACGCCTTCTCCGAGAGCCTCGAAGAGATCGGCTGGGCTCCAGGGCTTGGCGATGGCTGCACGGCCTATGTGGCCGCCGCGGCTGAACTCGAAGGTACCGGCAGGGCCAACGAGTTCAAGGCCACCGCCGTGATCACGCGCGGCGCGGGCCGAGGTCGCAGCTTCCAGGCCACTCGCTCGAGCGGTGTCCGAGAGTCCACCCGCCTCGACGAGACCGGTATCGCCACCTTCCTTGCAGGACACCAATGGGCTGGCTCGCCGCGCTGATCTTCGCTGTCGGCTTCAGCACGGTCGGCTTCAGCACGGTCGGCTTCAGCACAGTCGCCCGCGCCGGCACTCCCCCCGCACCGGCCTCGCCCATAACCGAGAGCGATGTCGTACTACCGTGGCAGAACCCGCCGCGCCGCTGGCGAATCCGCGCCTTCCAGTTTTTCGGAGAGCCGCAACCCGACGATCTCCTCACGGTCATCCGGCGCCAGGACGCAACCGCTCCCACGGCCTTGCGCCGCCCAGGAGGGCTCAACGCGGGCGAGACACCGGACTGGGAGCCATCGTGGCTACGCATCGAGACCGAGCAGCAAGGCCACTGGCTCATCTGGTGGAACCAGGAGCGACCCACCTGGGAAGCCTGGGAGGTCTGGCTCGGGGAGGGCAAGGCCAAGCGGCTGTACCGCGGTGGATCCGCGGGCCGGCCTGCCTGGGTGGTGGCGACCCTATCCCCGCCCATGGAGGCTGGCAGCAAGCTACCAGCGCCCGACGCACCGGCGTGGTGGGACCGCTACGCCGCTGCACTTCAGCTACCGGCGGACGCGCTGCCGGTCCGCCTGTTGCTGGCTCGCGATCCGAATCCGGCCGTGCGATCCGTGGCCCAGGCCATGCTGGGCTGGACCCTACGCGAAACCGCGAGAGCCGGCCCCTGGCCGCCCGGTGTCGTCGAGTCCGTGCGCGCGCTCGTAGCGGTCCTGGCCAGCTCGGACCGCCCCCAGGAGCGCTCCAACGCTACTGGCCTGGCCATGACCAGCCTCGACCCCACCGCCGTCTCCGCGATCGTGCCCCTGCTGTGCGACGCCGACCTCGATGTCTCCACCGCGGCGTTCTATGCCCTCGCCGATCTGCTGCCCCAAGACGCCCTGCGGCCCTGGCAGGTCCATCCATACCCCGACCTCGGCCGGCTCGCCTCCCGGGCCTTGGACGAACCTCGCCTACCTCGACCTGGCAGCCGGGAAGATGCCGCATGGCCGCTGCTTCGGCCGGCCGTCGCCGCCGCCTGGCAACAGGCCGGCTGCACCCCAGCCTTCGCCGGCCGCTACGACGTAGCCATCTGGTCCCCCACCCTCGCCACCCACCCCGTCGACATCGTGCTGCGCGATGCAGCCGGCGCGGTCGTCGGCCACGGGCGGGCCGACGCCGACCCCAGCTACACCCGCGCCCTGCCGCTGGCCGTCAGCGCGCCCCCGGCTTTCATCGACGTGAGCCTGGGCGACACCACCTTCACCGAGTCAGTCCCCCCCGCCGTCGGCGCGGCCCTGGGGCTGGCCTGTGACAGCACGGCACCGCCACTACAGCTTGGCCCGGATCCAGCCGCGGTCTGGCTCGCGACCCGCAACATCCCAGGCCGGGCGCGCTGCATCGACTCGGTCATGCCGGCGCTGCAAGCCTGGGCCGCCACCGTGCCAGACGACGACCTCGTCGACGAGATAGCTGGCCACCTCAGCATGCCCGAAGCCCTGGGCGTGAGTGCCGTGCTGCTATCCACCGACCGCCCCATGCACCTCCGCCTGAAACTCGCCGACCGCTTCGTCCTGCCCCTGAGCCGAGGCGACTGTGTCACCGGAGTGCGGGCGCTGCTCGCAACCGGTCCCATCGACGAGAATCTCGGCAAGCGCGTGACTCGCTGCCGCATAAACCACCCCGACCTTTACCCCGAGCTGATCGACGCCGTCTACGCAGGCCGACTCGACCTCGGGAAGCTCCTGCCCATCCCCACCAGCATCGATGATGCCGACCACCTGCGGGTCACGCGTGTAGCAGCCCGCGCGCTGG
>JAADHA010000571.1 GCA_013152105.1 Oligoflexia bacterium
TCAGCGCACCTGGAAACCGGGATACTCGGGAAGCTCGCCCAGCAGCACCTTGATGAGTAACCGGGCCTGGATCTCGATGACCCGCCGATACGAGATGCGCGTGCCAAAGATGGGGTGGGTGACGAGATCGTCCAGGCGACGCTCGTACACTTCGATGAACCGCTTACGCGCAGGCTTCTTGAGATTGACTCCGACGGTCGCGACCACGAAGTCGTCGGGCTGGACGACGCCATTGTTTACGGCCCACAACACGGCAGAGTCAGCGATGATGGGACGGAACTCCTCCATCAGGTCCAGGGCCAACGCGGGACGGCCCGCTCGGACCTGGTGCAGAAAACCCACGAAGGGGTCCAGCCCGATGCGATGCAGTACGGTCGTGATCTCACGTGCCAAGCACGCATAGGCGAAGGACAGCATGGAGTTGACTGGGTCCTTGGGCGGCCGGCGGTTGCGGCCGTTGAAGTCGAAGCGACCGCCAAGCTGGCCCTTGAGCATGCCGGCGAAGTTCTGGAAGTACAGCCGCGCGCTGACACCCTCGAGGCCCCGCAGGACCGCGAGGTCGGGCGCCCGCGACAGCTCGTCCCGAAGCTCTTTCAAGCGCAGCAAAACGTCGCGAGGAGGCTCGGCATGGTTGCGCCGCAGCATGGTCCGCGCGTTGGCGGTCTTGGCCCGAATAAATTTACAAGAAAACTTGAGGGAGGCGCGCGGATCGGCCGATGCGGCGTGCTGGGCGCGGCGCGCATGTACATTATGGCCTCCGGCGGGCAGCACCATGCCCCGAAACCAACCCCCGTAGGAGTGCAGCGAGGCAGGGATTCCACGGGCGCACAGCTCTTGCATCAGCGGCGTGGTGAGGGAGACGTTGCCGAAGACGACGACCTGGGTGGTGTGCTCGAAACGGGCGGTGCCCTGGATCCCCTCCTTGTCGCGCACAACGATCTCGCCACCCCGCTTGCCCAAGGAACCGTGCACAAGCTGCACGTACAGGGGCTGGCCATCGTCACGCGCCGCGACGAGCGGCCGGACCCGCGGCTGGTTGCCCAACAGGTGCTGGTGTTCGTCGGGCAGGCAGATGCCGACCAGCGAGCAACGCGGGCACTTGGGGCTGTCGACCAGGGGCGGTGGGAGCTGCTTGCCGTCCTCGATCTGGCGGGCGCTTGCGATGGCCTGCAAGGTGCGCTCTTCAAGCTGGGCGTCGACGTCCACCCGCACGCGACGACGCGCCTTGGCGAAGTACAATTCGCCGTAGTCACAGGTGTAGCCGTGGGCGCGCAGCAGCAGCACCTGGGCGGCGACCTGGATCCGCTCGGGCTCGTAGGCCTGCTGGGGGTTCGGCGCGGGCGATCCGCGCTTGTAGTCCACGGGCACGACCTTGCCCCCCTGCGACTCCAACAGGTCCAGGACGGCGACCAGGCCCAGCTCGGGGTCGGCGAGGCGGACGGACCGGGTGGTGACGGGTCGCTCGGGGTCTTCCTGGGGCTCGGGCGGAGCGCTGGCGCTGGGCCGATCGACCCGCCGATGGACGGTGCGCCCCTCGACGGTGTCCGAAGAGTCGGCCCACTCGCCATGGACGTGCTCCAGCGCGAACAGGCGCGGGCAGTAGACCGATTCGTTGAGCATTCGAACGGGCAGCGGGTCGCGACTCGGCGCCGAATCGGTCATGTCTCCACCCCGCTGGCGGCCGCCCCGCTGGCAGCCTCCCCGCCTACGCTCCTGCAGACGAAGCGCCCAAGCCCATAGTGGGCGCCGTAGCCCAAGCACAGCGGGCCGTGAATGGGCTGATCGAAGTCCAGCTCGATGGCGTACGAAGTCCGCCACGGGGGCTGGTGGGTCTGGTCGTGCAGGATGAAGTGGCGGATGGAGGGCGTCGTCGGGCCACCGGCTGGCAGGACCCGCATGTCGCTGGGCTGAGGCAGGCCGCGCCGCTGGCACTCCAGGCTGATCTGTCCTTCCAGGCTGTCCTTTCCTCGCTTCTTGAGCATTCGCGGCGCGACGAAGGGGGTCTCTGAGACCCACAGCCGGGATCCCTCGCGGGGTCCCAGCACCGACGCGAGCACCTGGCCCGCGCAACCCGGTAGCTGGCGAAACAGCTCGGCATCTCCCAAGCCCGCCAGGGCGACCCGGAGTTCACCCACCCCGCCCTTCATCCAGGTACGGTGCGTCATCCTGAGGATCTGCTGGGCGTCTGCGTCCAGACCAGTCGGCGCATACACCAGGACATGGTCCAGGCGTCGGTCCTGGTCCAGGTCCAGGTGCAAAAGGTGTGCGTGCTGGTGGTTGAGCCGGGCCGGCCCCTGTTCCGACTTACCCAGCAGCAACAAGGCCAGCCGGGCGTGGTCGCCGGGCCCCCGATGTACGGCGCTAGCAAGCGCGGCGTGGAGCAGACGACCCTGGGGGAAGACCCGGTGGAGCGGCGGAAGCGCGCTGGTGCCTCGGGATGCGGTGGCGATGGCCAACAGCGCGAAGGGCACCGACTCCACGCGGGCCGGCCGGGGCGGCGGTGCCGCGTGTACAGACAAGGCGTCGGATCGACGCCAGTACAACACTGTTCGACTGCCGGGAGCTGCTGACCAGCCCTGGGCCTTGAGCGCGTTGGTGTCGGCGCACAGGGCCGCGATGAGGTCGACCGGGAAGGGTGCGAGGGCCTTGTCCAGCTTCTTCTTCCGAGCCGCGGTGAGCTTCTTGCCGGGTGCAGGTTGGTATTCCGCCAGAATGGGCGCGACCCGGGCGGCCCGCCAGGCCAGGTAGGCGTCGGAGTCCATGGGACACAGGACCGAGAGCGCCTCAAAACCACGTTCTGGAGCGCCATCCTGGTCGGGCAGGCAGTTGATCGCTGCCGTCGGCTGGTCGATGACCCGAGCCAAGGTCCAGCTCTCGGCCCGCCCCAGATAGCCCAGGTATTCAGCCAGAAGTTGAAACAGCTCTAGCTGGTCGGCGGGTAGCTCGACATCCCAAACGACCTGGATCTGGCCGTCCTCGACCTGGGCCCAGGTGTCGAAGATGAGCGGCTTCTTGCCGTCCGCATCGACGTAGTGGCGGGTGTGGGCGGTGCTGGCAGGAGGCAGGGCGTAGGCCGGCGCGACCGAGGCCAGGCGCTGTACCAGGCGGCGCGCCAGATCAGGTGGACCCTGTGAGGGCCAGCCCAGCTTGGTGAAGCCGGTGGCCAGCAGGGCGCGCAGCAGACGCCACGGGGAGGGCGGCCACTCGACGACGCCCTCGTTGACGTGGTGGTCCCACGGGGTCGCGTGGTAGCGCCGCCCCGGAAAGCGGATCTGGAGGACGGTGGGCATCTTCAGTCTCCGATGGCGCTGTCGGAAGACTTGTCCGCCTTGCCCTTGCTCAACTTGTCTTCATACGCGTGGCTGGCCGAGCACATCAGGTCGCCGCAAGCGTCGATGGCGCCCCGCAGGTCCCCGGCGATCTCGCCGACCGCGGGCAGCACCCAGCCCCGCGGCTTGTCGGCCCGCACCGGCCCATCGTCCACCCGCACCAAGTCGCAGGCGGTGCGCAGGCGCAGCTCGCCGTCCAAGAGTGCGGCGACCTTGTACAAGGACAGCAGCATGAGCAGCGTGACGGCCGGCTTGGGCAGCCCGTACCCGCGCAGCAAGCCCAGGTCCAGATTGATGTAGAGGGTGATGCGCTCGGCGGTGAACTCGTCGCGCGCAAAGGGCACGTTGCCATAGCCCTTCTTGGTGTCTCCCTGCGGGTTGACGTGGTCGTTCTTCACCCCGCCCGAGGCCGCGGTGCTGACGCCGTCGGCCTCGATGAAGGCGGACAAGGCCCGCGCGACCCGAAGCCGGCCACCCGCAAGTTCTTTCTTGGCGAGAAAGACGCCGTGGATGAGCGACCCGGCGTCGTACTTCAGCAGCACCTCGGCCAGGCGGCGGCGGTCGATGGGGCCGTCGCCCAGCTCGCCCAGGTCGGCCTTGAGCTGCTTGGCGAAGGACTTGTTGGCCCCCTCCAACAGGTAGGGGCTGTTGAGACGGTGCGCCTCGAGCATGGTGTCGGTGAAGAACTTGCCCGACCGCGTGATGGTGACGTGGGAAACACCGTTTACTGCGTCAACCGGGCCGTTTCGACCTTCGTCCCAGCAGACGGTCTCCAGGCGATTCGCCATGCTCTGGGCGCTCTCCACCAACAAGGAGACGCCAGCGCGCGTCTGGAAGGTGGCCGCACCCAGGCCCGGAAAGCCGGTCGGCTGGAAGCGCTGGCCCTGGACCGGACGGAGTGGAACCGAGAAGAGAAGACGTGAGCTGGTGTGAAGTAGACCGAGATCAACCGACATGGTGATGCTCCTGCGCGTCTTGCGCGCGTTTGGGGTCGAGGTTGCCGGCCGAGCGGTCGGCGAGGGACTGGGCGAGGGACTGGGCGAGAGCGGGCGAGACGGGGAAGGCCAGGCTGGCGGCCAAGAAGCGCGCTACGGCAGGCTGGAAGGCGAGCACCCGCAGCGGCGCGTAGATCCCCGACGCTCGAAGGCGCTGCAAGGCCAGCGCAAAAGC
>JAADHA010000060.1:0-820 GCA_013152105.1 Oligoflexia bacterium
GTTGGAAAGGTCCCCGGAGGTGTTTCGCTGAGAGCCACGGGAACCCTCCGCGAAGATGGGTAGATGTTGCCACAGGCGATCAGCTCCTGTGTGAACTTGCCTGGGAAACCCAGTAGACGGTGTCAGGGCCTCTGGACTGAGCACAGGGCTTCAGGACGCGCCGGCAGCCGACGCCTTGCGCAGCACGCGCCTGTGATCAGCGACCCCTACGCACATCAGCCCCTGGACGTAGCTGCTGGCGATGCCCCCCGCGCACGAGGTCTTGCCCGGCATGCATCGTGTCGCCATGGACCACCTCCAGGGCTATCGGGACGCGCGTTCACCTTCTGCTTCAACCGACGACGGTCGGAGGTCCGAGGCATGCTCTTCCATCGCCTCCTTGAGCAAGCCGTTGAAACCAGGCACAGGCATCTGCGCTACCAGGACCTGGTCACCAGATCGGTACCGAAGAAGTCCAAGCCGACTCCCCCACCGACCACGGCACGCGGTACCGCGCCTCGCTCACTTGCCGCGGCGGAGAAACTGGATGCAGTAGGCTCTGCATCAAGATGGATGGCCCTCTTGAACCGCAATCTGCGTCCCGGCACCCCGCCGCCGCTCCCCCTTCGGCGGCTGTCGCTGCACGATCTGTCGCTCCACGAACTGTCGCTGCCTCGCGAGAGGGTCGGTGTGGATCGGACACGACGCGCTCAGCGCCTGGACTGACAGGCGCCACCTGAAGCCCAAGGCGCTACGCTGCTCCCATGCTCACCCTGCTGCTCCTCACGGGCTGCGATCCTTGCGTGCCCTGGAGTGCCATCGAGGTCTCCGATCCCTTCGG
>JAADHA010000060.1:842-17046 GCA_013152105.1 Oligoflexia bacterium
GCTGTCGCGGGCCCTGGACGAATTCGAGCTGTGGAGCGGCCGGGACTCGGTCTGCGTCCGACGCATCGACGTCGTCGACGCCGACACCTCGGACCAGTGGCAGGCCCGATACCTGCCGGTCGAGCATCGCATCCAGATCGACGCCACCGGACAGGCCCACGAGTCCCTCACCCACGAACTGTGTCACGCCCTGGACTTTCACGAAGGCCTGGTGGACGCGCACCGCGCGGCCTTCGACCCGGACCTGCTCGCCGAGTTCTACCCAGGCTTGACCCGCCGTCAGCGCAGACACGAGACCTTCGCCTGGCTCTGCCAGAAGGGACCCGAGCCGGCCGACCTGCTGCTTCGCCTGTCCTCCGAGTGCGGAGACAACGTCTATCAGCCCATCGCGCGTCGCCTGGTCCAAGAGCTGGTCTGGCAGGATGTCGAGCGCCTGCCCTGGGACCAGCCCGACCTGGAGATCCAGGCCGGCGAGGCGTCGCCCGGCTGGACCCAGAGCGACATGCCCAGGAACCTGGACTGGCACGCCGCGGGTACGTGGCTGGACTACTTCCTCGCCGTCGTGAACGTCGATGTGGCGCGGTCGCTGCCCCGGCTGATCGTCCGCGGCCGGGCAGACGACCGCTGGTCCTGGACCAGCGTGGACCTGGGCGAGCCGCTCGCGACAGGCTGGACCGATGACCTGCGCTTCGTCACCGGCAGCCACGGTCCCGTCCTGGTGCGCATCTCGGACGGCGCGAGCTGGGAGATCGACCCCACCCTCCCCAGCATCAGCCCGGGACCGAGCCTGTGGGCCACCGGTGAGGCACTGACCGGCTTGGTCGCCGTCCGCGAGGACACCGCACTGACGATTCCAGACGGCACCATCTCAGCGCTTCGGGTTCTCGCCCAGACCGGCTCCACAGACCTGCCCTTGCCCGACGGCGCCACGCTTGGCGGCGTGCACTTCGGGTCTCGCGGCGTGGTCTTCGGGGATGATCGATTCTGGCTGTGGACCGACGCCGAGGCCCTGATTGAGGTCGACATCGACGCGCTCAGCGTGACCCAGCGGGCCCAGCTTCCACCCCTGCTGTCTTCCCAGGCTTGTGCCCGCCTGGCCGACGGAACCTGGCTGGTGCAGGTCGAGGTCGACGAGCTTGGGCAAGGCGTGCTGGTTGCTTGGGACCCCGACCAGGACGCCTGGCGCTCCCCGGTCGATCCCTGCTCAGCCGTCGAGAGCGGCCAGCTCTATCCCGGGGCAGCGCATCCCTGGATCTCCAGCGCGGCCGGCATTCAGGCCCTCAGCTTGCCTCCCCGCTGAGCGTCAACCGAGCGTCGCCCCGCGCCACTTGCGGCCCTGGGGGATAGGCAAGCTGTTCCTCCTCGCGGGAGCCCAGAACGCCACCCTCCGCAGACCAGAGTCACCCCACTACCAGCCGACACCCCAAGGTGCGGCTGGGTCGGCATGATCGTCTCCAAGCAGAACTGAAGGTCGACTACGTCGTGCACGACGTGCTCTCAGTACAACAGAGCTACCAGATCGACCTGTGGCTTCACCTGCCCTCGCCCCTGGGGATCGGCGCGGGCCAGACGACCGTGCAGAGCGTCTACGAAGACCTGCGCGTCTTCAGCCGCCTGAAGACACCGATCGTCTCCCTCTCGGCCCTGGTGGACCCCACTGGAGAAGGCACACCCCTCACCACCTTGGCGATGCTGGTTGCCGCCCCGCTCGGCCACCGCTCCTGGGGGCGCGATGTGCGCCGGGAATCCCGTCTGGTGGCACGCGTGATGCGCAGCGCCAGCCGCCGGCACCTGTCCAGCGCGGCTCGAAACCCCTGTCGGGCCACCCGGCTGCTCACCGAGCTGGCCCAGGTCAGCGAAGCCGTCGGCCCACGCTTTCGCCACCTCGCCGACCAACTTCGGACACGCGGCCTCGACGGCCCCACCACCCTCTGCCTGGATGCATCCGACGAATACCTCAGCGTCCAGATCGAACAGCTCTGCACGCGCGCGGTCGCGATGCTCGAACGCCACACACCCGACCCTGCCCTCCAGGCGCGCCTGGTGGCGGTGGCCCGACGCGAAGCCCAGCACCGTCACGACCAGGGCTGGCGGACCTGCCTGCCCAAGGACCACCAGCACCACCACCAAGCCGACTTCCTCGACCAGGTCGGGCTGCTGAAGCGCTACATCGAGCGCGTGCTCATCTTGAAGCCAGTGCCTACGCAGACACACGATATGGCGCGCAACGCCATGCTGGGCCTGGCTGCGGCCCTGGCGATGTCCTGGGCGGTGGGCCTGCAGGTGTTCGCGCTGTACAGCCTGGGGCTGAACCTCAGCAGCGGCGCCAGCACCAGCATCGTGGTCGCCTTCTCGACCATCGCCGTGCTGGGCTACATCCTCAAGGACCGCATCAAGGCATGGAGCGCCGACGTACTGGCCCGCCAGCTCCCCCGCTTCATCGACGACCGCGGCAGCACGCTGACCTGGGGCCTGTTCGCGACCCCGCTGGGCCGCACCTCTGAGCGGGTCACCTTCGAAGCGGCCCACACCCTCGACCCCGAGATCCACCAGCGTCACATCGCAGCCATGCGCACTCCGCTGGCCGCCGAGGTCTACGACGATGTGTTGCACTACCGCCGCCGGATCACGCTCCGTCCACGGGCTGCGCTGGCCGAGTTCCCTCGCTTCGCCGGGGTTAACGAAGCCCTGCGCATCAACGTCGCGCGCTGGGTTCGGACCCTCTCCGCGCCGCGCCGCACCATCGCCGTCCTCGATGATGGTGGCCACGCCACCACACGCAAGCTTCCCAACACCTACGGCGTGCCGGTCGTCGTGCGCGTCCGCAGTCGAGACGCCAAGGGCCACCAACAGCAGATCTGGTCCGTGCATCGCATCGTGCTGAGTCAGCAGGGCATCGAGCGGGTCGAGGACCTCAATGACCAACCGACCCGCGACAGCAATGAACCCGGCGCCTTCGTGTAGCCAGGCGCTGAAGGCTGCGGGATCAGCCCTGATCGGAGGGCTGAGGCTACTCGGCGAACAGGTTGAGGCTCAGCACATAGAGGCCTTCCGTCCACGACCCGTCGTCGTTGTAGAGCTTGCGGCTGTCGGTGACTTGAACGTCGAGTTGGCCGGCGAGGGTGCTCAAGGGATCCGTCGCCGTGCCGTCCCCGGACAGCCCCCCCAGCAAGCTGCCGAGGTCCAAGCCAAGCAGCCCACCCGCCAGATCGACCATCATGCTGAGTTGATCACCGAGACCGGCGATGACTTCGTCCTGGGTGTAGCTGTCGGGATCCGCGCCGTAGTACAAGAGCGCGCCATCGGGGACCTCGACCCCAAGATCCAGGGCCGTGCCCCCGTCCAGACCGATGTCGATGGTGACTTCCAGGCTGGCGTCCAACCAGTCTTCGCAGGCGCCGTCGTTCTCGACCCCGGCGGTGAAGCGGAAGTCCGGCATGTGGAGCTGCGCCAGGGGAGCGAGGCTGGGCTTCATGCGCACCACGTAGGCATCACCCGGGTCCATGCTGATGCACCAGCCGTCCCCGGAGGGGGCCTGGTCACCGCCCGGCAGGCCCTGCACCCCCGCGCCGATGACCGAGCCGAAGATCCCGCCCAGATCGAAGTCCGAGAGCAGGCTGATGAGCGTGTCGTCCAGCAACAACTGGACCGCCCCTTCGTGCACGGCGATGCTGGCCTGCGCGCCGTCCAGACCGTCGGACTCACCGGGAGTCGGAATGGTCGGGTCAGCGCTGGAGGCGTCGGCGTCGATGCCGATGCCCAAGCCCGCCCCAATGCCCTGGGTGTCGGTCCACAGAGACGAAAGCTGGGCCGCCAGCGAGGTTCCCAGCAGGTCCGTCTGGAAGGCGAGCGGCCCCCCGAGATCGATCTCGCCGTACTGGTCCAGGATCAGTTGCAAGACCAGGTCCGCCAGGGGCTCGACCAGCGAGTTCACCGCGTCCACGGCCAGCTCGAGCAACCACCCGTCCAGCGCACCGAGCTTGAAGTCGGCCGCGCCGATATCCACGGTGGCGTCGCTGATCAGCAGGGACAACATGCCATCGCTGGAGAGCTGGGGCTCCAGCAAGACATCGGCCGACAGCGAGTCGAAGCCGACGACGATGGGGATCACCACCCAGCCGTCCAGGGCGTTGATCTCGATCTCTAGAGAGATGTCGTCGATCACCACCGTGGTCGCGATGCCGTCTTCGCCGGGGACCAGGGTCGCGACGGTGGGTTGGTGGGTCAGACCGACGGCGTAGACGTCGACGTAGTCCGTATCCACGCTGGGGATGGCGTCGGTGATCATGGTGTCCCAGCCGGTCGCGTCGATGAGCCCACCGACGGTCGTGCCCAGCGCGTCCAGTCCCGTCGTGGTCAGGCGCGCCGTGGCCTGGCCAGGCCAGCTATCCACCGGGTTGTGGCCGCTGAACACCGGAATCCGCTGGCGCTGGACCTGGTCGCCGATCGAGGCTTCGATGTCGATCACACGGTAGTCCAGCCCATCGAGGAGTACGGTGGCGTTGAAGTCGCCGTTCTCACCGGTCTGCACCGCCTGTCCCTCGATCGACACCTGTGCGCCAGCCGGTGTGACCCGCCCGGTGACCGCCGCCGCCTGATCGCCCAGGAAGACGCCGTACTCGGGCGAACTCACTTCCAGCGACAACAACTGGGTGGTCAGGCCGTAGTCGGGTCGGTTGCAGGCCACGAGGGTGATCGCGAGGGGCAGGAGCGAGGGGAGCATGGTCGTCTCGGGGAGGCTGGGCCGTCGCATCATACCGCAACAGCCGCGACCCAGCGCTCCTCTTCTGGTTTCTTGCAAGCGAGCGGGGCACCGAGAGGCTACCCTCCCCGCGATGCTGACTCTCACCCTGAGCTTGCTGCTGTCTTGTGGATCCACCGCCGACACCGGTGGTCCCAAGCGCGACCCTCGGCCCATCGCGGCCACCGACGACCACCCCAAGACGGTCGTGGTCATCGTCGTAGACACACTGGCTCGACGCTTCATGTCCCCCTGGAACCAGGACTGGGACACCACTCCCGAGCTGGCCGACTTCTTCGACGACGCGACCGTGCTGGCGGACACGCAGTCGGTTCGCGGCCTCACCAGCGTGGCCGTCAGCTCCATCGTCAGCGGCGTCTACCCACGCTTTCACGGCGTCCGCAACAACCGCGACTGGGGCAGCCCCTGGAACCCGATCCTCTCCGAGATGTTCCAGGACGCAGGCTACACGACCCTGGGCTACGCCTCCAACACCTGCCAATTCATCGACCGCGGCATCGACGAGCGCATGTGCACCTGGAGTTGGGAAGACCCGGACGGCTACGGCAGCCAGATCGAGCGGGATCAGGCCCTCATCACCGCCCTGGACGACAGCATCGTCCAACACCCAAGCGACGAGAAGCTGTTCGTCTGGCTGCACCTCATCAATCCCCACGACCCCTTCAACGACGTCGCCAAGTGGTACGAGCAGTTCCATCCTGACGCCTACAAGGGCGATCTCAATCCATCGGACCCGCAGCAGCTCGACACCTGGATCCTGGAAGAACACGAGATCACTGAGGAAGATCAGCGCCAACTCGACGCTGTCTACGCCAGCCAGGTCCGAGAGACCGACCGCCAGCTCGGTGAGTTCTTCGACACCCTCAAGAAAGCCGGCCGCTGGGACGACTCCGTCATCCTCTTCACCGCCGACCACGGCGAAGAACTCGGAGAACACTACAGCTACTTCTTCCACGGCTGCTCGGCCTACCAACAGACCATGCAGGTGGCCTCGGCCATCCACGCACCGGGGCGCTTGCCGGTGGGTCAGTGGTTCGACACCACCATCAGCAGCACCGACCTGGCCCCCACCATCGCTGACCTCGCTGGGATCGGCTGGGAGGGCTACCGCGACGGTGAGACGCTGGTCGACGAGATCAACGCCGGTGAGATCCAGCCTCGGCCCGCCTACTTCGAGCGAGCCCTCTCGACCGCCGGTGTGGTCTACGACGACCATCGCTACATCCTGGACATCAACGAGGGCTTTGACGAGTGCAAGCCCTACGACCTGTCGAATATGTCCTTCCCCAGCAACTTCGAAGAGCTGTTCGACGACAGCATCGATCCCGGCGAGCAGATCGACCTCTCCGAAGACGACCCGGACACGCTGGCCGCGATGCGCACCCTCACCTGTCAGTGGATCACCAGCGATGTCTGGTACAGCGAGGAAGCGGATCTGACCCACCCCATGGTGACCACCTGCAAGGACATGCTGGGCATCACCCATGACGACAACACCAGTAAGGGCTGCGCCACGGCCCCGCTTCGGACCGCGCTGTGGCCCACACTCTTCGCGATGCTGGGCTTGCTGTGGACCCGTTCTCGTCCCGGTCCGCCCAATGCGTCAGGGCCCGCTCAGCCCCGGTCCTCAATGCGCGCCTGACGAAGCCGCAAGCGCGCATCGCGTCTGTGCTGGGCCTGACGAGCACGGCGAATGCAGTCCGGGTCGCTGCCAGGGTCGAAGGGCAGCACCGGGCGAGGCTTACCCTGTTCGTCCAGGGCCACAAAGGTCAGGTAGGAGCTGGTGCACTGCTTGCGTACGCCCACGCGCGGGTCTTCGGCCTCGATCCGCACGCCGATCTCCATGGAGGTGCGCCAGGCCATGTTCACCTTGCTGCGCAAGATGACGATCATCCCCAGCTTCACCGGGGCGAGGAAGTCGATCTTGTCGATGCTGGCCGTGACCACGATGCCGCGGCTGTAGCGCTGGGCGCTGACCGCCGCGCAGATGTCGATCCACGCCGCGATCTGGCCCCCAAAGACCGTGCCCAGGGCGTTGGTGTACTGGGGCAGCACAAGCTGAGTCATCTCAACCCGCGAGTCCCGATGCCGCGTGGAGTCCCCGTTCACTTGCCAGAGTCCGACGCCATACCGAAGTCGTAGCCCGGGTAGGCGCGCCACATGCAGCGACCCCGTTCGTCCCGAAAGGTGAAGCCCGCGATCTGCCCACAGGGGTCGACCATCACCCGCAGCAAGCCATCTTCGGTCGTCTGACGGGCTGCATGGGCCGTGGCCGTAGGGGTCGCCGGCACGAAGCGAACCGCGCCCACGGTGTCGCGAAGGTCTCCAGAAACGACGGCGGGAGCGCTCTGCTTCGTCCGTCTCACCACTTCCTCCCTGGAGCTGCGGCGATGGTAGCAAGACGTCCAGCGGCGCAAAGTGAAAACCCACCAGACACTCTGTGACAACTTTCAAGATGTTGAAATTACTTGACTACTCGGCATCCCCTGGGTCACCTCTCCCCCACCAAAACTACGGCATCGCGCCCCCATGCTTGATCGTGCGCGGGGCGTCAGTCCGTAACCGGCGAGAATTCCCGGTCGCCCCAGATGTCCAGGTAGCCCTTCCAGACGCCCTCGCAGACATCTACCAGCCGACAATGGGCGCAGGCGGCAGGCTGTCCCTTGAGGTCGCGTCGCTTGCGATCCTGCCAGTTGAAGCGCGCCCGCTGATCGGCCGCATCAAATCGCACCACCGTGTTGGTCATCCGCGGGCCCTGCTGCCGACCCGGCGCGAACACATCACCACCGCCACTGCGGATCGAGCAGGCCGTCGAGAGGTCGCGGTACTCGCCCATGTACTTGCGCAACAGGCGCTCGCTACCCCGCAAGACCGGCGGCAGCATGCACATCGGGACGCCGCCAAAGGTGAAGGTCCGCTTGAAGTGGTGCTCGTTGAGCAGGATCGCCTTGACCAGCATCGGTGTCACCGCACCGTAGCGAGGCGTCAGCTCGGCCCTGCCCTGGGCGTAGCCCTCGGGACGGATGAAGTTGACCCGTAGATCGGACAGCCCCAGCTTCTGGTAGAAGAAGCGCATCATGCGCGGCAGGTGCTGGTAATTCCAGCCGTTGAGCACGACGTTGACCGACAGCCCGTCCCGCAGATGGCCCTGGGTCTGCTGCTTGTGGTGCATGTAGCGCAGGGCCTTCACTTTCTTGCCGAAGTTGCCCGGCACGCGGGTCAGGCGGTCTTCCAGGTCGGCCGTGTGGGCGTGCATGGACACGGTCACCCGCGTCAGGCCAGCGTCGAGGAGTCGGTCCGTGAAGTGGGTGAGGCGCAGCTTGGTCGCGTTCGTTGCGATGGCCACACGCGTGAAGCCCAGCGCCCGCGCCGCGGCCACGCCATCGACGATCCGCGGGTAGGTGGTGGGTTCGCCGCCCAGGAAGCCGACGCTACGGTAGCCGTCCGCGTAGAAGCGCTCAAGCTCGGACTGAAGCTGGTCGAAGCGCATATAGCTGCGATCTTCGCGCTTGGGCAGGCCGTCCAGGCAGAAGACGCAGCGGTTGTTGCAAGCCTTGCCCAGGTTGATCTCGACGTTCTTGCGGACGTCGCGTTCCGGGTTGACCGGCTGGTTTCCAGGCTGCGCGGCAGGAATGGCGGCAGGGTTCACAGTCACCGCCAGAGTGTAGCCTGACCACTCCCGCTGGGGAGCGCGGGCGGGCACCCAAGGCATCGACCCGTCCCCTCACCCGTCGAAGGGGCGCAAGGCATCGGTGTCCCAGGTCAGCAGGTACTGGTCGTTGACCCCCTTGCAGAGGTCGCGCCGGGCACAGCCCTTGCATTCTGGAGCGTGGGCCCGCTTGCGATCGGGCGCCCACGAGTAGATGCCCGCAAAGGCGACTTTCCCAGGGATGGACTGCCACTCCACCGTGACCCGCGGGTCCCAGTGCAGGTCGTTGCTGCACGCCCAGTGTTCTCCCAGCAGGCACATGGGAACCCCGAAGAAGCGCAGCACCGCGCCAGGCGCGCGGGCCGGGACGGTGGGGAGGACTCGCCGCAGGTCTTCCAGGCGCGGCGCCAGGGCATCGTAGCGATCGTGGCCGCCGCCCTCGGCTGTGAGGTTGCTCACGACGATGAGTCGGGCCCCAAGTTCGCCAAGAAGCGCCACGGTGTCTGGCAGATCGTCCAGGTTCCGCGTGGTCAGCACGGTGTTGGCGAACAGGCCGAAGTGTTGCCCCGCTGGTGTACGGGCGTAGGTCGCCGCCAGTCGCAGGGCCGAGGTCACGGTCTGGAAGCTGCCAGCCCGCCCCGCCATCGCGTCGTGGACCGCCGCGGTCGGACCATGCACGCTGAACAGGGCCTCATCCAGCAGGGGCAGCGCCTGGGCCGCGAATTCGGGTCGAGCCAGCATGGTCCCGATCGTGCCGATGCTGGTCCGCATGCCCAACCTACGAGCCAGGCGCAGCACGTCGAGGAAGCGCGGGTGGATGGTCGGTTCGCCGCCGGTAAAATGCACCGCCTGCACTCCGCGCTCGGCGTGCAAGCGCAGCACCGCCGCGACCCGCCCCCAGGTCACGGCATGGGGGCGGTATCGCTGCATGCGGTGGGCTTCGCTGCAGAACAGGCAGCGCTCGGGACAGTGGTAGCTGAGGTGCAGCTCCAGCCGGCGCATGACCTGGCCCTGTGCGCCCAACCACGGCGTGGCTCCGTCCGGCAGGCCCAGCTCGCTGGTCTGGGTCGCCGTGGGAGTGAAGCCGGGAGAGGACACCCGCAGACTGTAGCGCGACCGTGCGAAGAGGACAGCTTGTCAGGAAGAGGCCGCGGCCTGCCGTGCATGCTTGCTGGCCAGCCACGCCGGGTAGAGCGCAGTTACCAGCTCGGTCAGAGCCGCGTCCGCCGCCATGGTGCTGCGCAGAAGCACAGGATCCAGCGCGTCTTCCAACCGGTCACGCACCGCCACTGCGCCGTCCCGCAGCGCCTTTTTCGTGGGCGGCTGGTCCAGGGTGCCCACCTGGGTCTTGCCCAGCAAGGCGTCGATCTGACCGGAGAGCCCCACGTTGCTGGGGTGGATGCTGCGGTCCGCGTCGACCACCAGACCCGTGTTGAAGAACGGCGTCGGCGCCCAGGTGAACAGGTTGCGCACATACAGCCGCCGACCGGCCGCCCACTCGGCCCGGATCTGGTCCGCGATGTCCGAAAAGCCAGCCCGCAGCGCGTCGAGCTGGTCCGTACGCCAGGGCAAGAAGTAGCCCGGAAGGAAGTTGAAGCGGCGGAAACCCAGCCCCAGCAGGTGCCCGAAGTTGGCACCCGCCCGTCGCGCGGTCGACGGCGCGATGGTCTGGCTCACCACGACCCGCGGAGCCCGGGCCAGGTCGGGCAGCAAGGCACAGACGTGGTCGTAGGCGTCGTCGACCCCCGGCAAGGCCCGCCGCAGGCCCCGGTGGTCCTTGGGATGGCCGTCCATGCTCACCGTGAGGATCACCTTGGGCTGGCTGCCCAGCCAGGCCAGCCAGTCCCGGTTCAGACCGAGCCCGTTGGTCGAGAGGTAGACACGGCGGATCTCGGGCCGCGCCATGGCCGCATCGATGGCCGCCCGCACGACATCTGCCACCAGCAGGGGCTCACCCCCGAACAGCTTCACATCGCCGGGCCGAGCCACCGTGGCATAGCGGTCGGCAAACAGGCGCACCGCCGCCCGGACATCATCCTGGCTGAGCGAGGGCCAGCCATCCTTGGCCGTCGGGCAGTAGGCACAGCGGAGGTTGCAGGCCCGCGTGACCGTCAGGATCATCGAGATCGGCAAGGTCGGCGGAGGCGGAAGACCCACACGCTGCGGCGACCCCAAGGGCTGGCCGATCAGCCCGCCTACCACTGCCCATGGCTGCCGTGCGACCCGTGAGAGCCGTGGCTGCCGTGAGAGCCGTGGCTACAGTGGGCCGCGAGCTGGATTCCACCGCTGGCGGGATCAGCCAGCAAGGCGTCGGCCTTGAGCAAAAGCTCGCTGGATTCGTCCAGCTCGCAGGCGCTGGACGCTTCAGATCGGTGAAGGAAGTCAGCCGGCTTCTTGTCCATGGTCGGCAGCTTGCTGGCACCCTTGTCGAGATCTTTCGTGCTCATGCCGGCCTCCTAAGCTGTGGTGATGTCTGGGGGCGGAGTCTCGCGCGGGCGCGTGACGGTCCACCGCTGGAAGATACGAGCGAGGGAACCATCATCGTCGGCCTGCAACCGCTCGAAGAGCATCCTGGCGATGCCCATGTGTTGCTGGCACTTGGGCGTGCGAATGCGCTGCCCGAAGAGGTCGCCACCCTGCATATAGTTGTGCAAGGGGCGCACACCGCAGTAGGGCGCGTTCCAACAGGTGCTGCACATCGGCAGGCTGTCCAACAGGCTGGCCACGGCCATGGTGCGAACGGTCGGGTGGCGGATGGCGTCCTGGATTGACACCTGGCCAACCTTGCCCAGGGCGAAGAGGTCATCACCCATGGCGTCGATCATCCGGCCTTCGTCGCTGGGAAAGATGGTGCCATCGTAGTTGTAGGCGATCTGCCCCGTGCCCGCGCCGATCGGAGAGCGCAAGTCGACGAAGTTCGGATCGTCTGGAGTCAACATCTTCTTGAGGAACAGGGCGGCCGTGCCCTCGATGATCTGGACGCCGTCGCGATTGAGCTGGATGATGTGGTCCAGCGCCTGCTGATAGAGCTGCAGGAATTCATCCATGTCCACGCCCACCATCTTCCAGGTCTTCGTGATGAAGCCGAAGGGGTTGAGCGGGCGCAGGTAGATGTTGCGGATCCCCAGGGACACGTACAGGTCGATGATGTCGGTCCAGCGCTGGACCGACCGGCGCGTCGTCGTCATCAGGGCGTCGACGTGCCACAGGTCCGGGTCGCGGCCCAGCTCGACGTAGCGCCGGTTGAAGTACGTGATCCACTTCATCACGGTCTGGAAGGAGCCCTGGGCACGCCCCGTCAGTGGGCGGTTCCAGTCCTGCACGTCCTGGGGTCCGTCCAGGCTGGTACACAGCAGGACGTCGTTGGCCAGCAACCACTCGGCCTTGTCTTCATCCATGCAGGTCATATTGGTGACCAGGCTGAAGTCCAAGCGCTTGTCTTCCTGGCGGTTCTTCTCGCGGGCGTACTCGACGATGAACTTGATCACGTCGAAGTTGACCGTCGGCTCGCCACCCTGGAATTCAAAGGCCAGGTAGGGACTGGGCGATTGCAGCGCGGTGTCGACGACCTTCTTGGCCGTCTCCAGCGACATATCAGTGTCAACCCGGTCCATATCGGTACGCGATGCGTGGCAGTACTTGCAGCTCTGGTTGCAGCGCAGGGTCGCGATCACGACGTGCAGATGGGGCCCCATGCCCAGCCAGCGTTTCTTGCGGCGGAAGCGATCCGCGATCTCTTCCGCGTCCATGCCGTCGCGGATGAAGCCCTTGTCGAGCAATTCGGCGTACTGCGGGTGATCGGTCCCCACCTGGCCGGCCAGAAGGGCCGTGAAGTCAGTCTCCGAGAGGAAGATCCACTGGCCCGTGTCGTGGGTCAGCAGCACCTTTCCAGCCACGCGGCCGAAGCGAAAGGGCCCCAGGGCGTCGATGTCCAGGCGCGGATGCCGCTGCGTGATGGTGCCAGAGCGGGTCACTTCGACGCCCCATCCGAGTCGGGCTCGGCGATCTGTGTACCCGCCATGGTCGTCTCGGCCTGGTTGCGCCGCACGATGGTCTCTTGCAAGGCCAGGTTGCAGAAGTGGTCGGGCAGGATGTCGGCCACGTCGGGGTCGACCTTGTCAAAGCGAACCACCAGATCGTGCGGCCCCACCGTAATGTCGATCATCGCCACGCCGCTGTAGCGCCCGGCCACATCCGCGACCGCGTCGCTGTCGTAGAGCGAACGATGAAGGCTCAGATCAGTCGCCACCGGTGTCGCTCCCCTCATCCGCGCCGCCGTCGGGCGTCTCCCAGGGCACGCTGATCTCCAGGTCGTCCTCGGCCAGGTCTTCCTCGTCCAGCTCGGCCAACAACTGGTCGATGCTGGACTGGGTCGAGGTGCTGAAGAAGGCCCGCGCCATGTAGTACTCGCGGATCTTCTTGGTGCTGTCCCCGATCCTCACCCGCAAGACCTGGTTGAGCAGTTCGTTTGCGAACTCGCCAGCCAGCGCTTGCAGGATCTGGGCCGAGCTGTCGCCCTTGGGCTTGAGCCGAACCTCGACCTGCTTGTCATCGGTCCGCGCCAGGAAGATCCAGCAGCGATCCACGAACAGGTAGGCGGCGCCATAGATGGCGTCCAAGGGGTACAAGGTCTCATCTACCAGCAGGGCGACCCGACGGCCGTCTTCCAGCCAGATCAGCTCGTCGCTGAGCTGATCGGACTGCGCCGAGGACGGCGGCGAGGACTGCGCTTCCGTCGCCGGCTTTGAAGACTGGTCGGCAGGGGGCTCGATCACGAGAGCGACTCCGGTCCGTGGTCCAGCACGCGCTGGAGATGGGGTTGGAGCGCCCCTAGCTCGGCCAGGTCGCCGCTGCCCGAGAGTTCGTTGCCCTTGATGTGTTCCGCCAGGCCCAGCACGACGCGACCCAAGGTCTCATCGGTGGGCGCGACACCCTGGCTGCCATCCATCAAGACCAGGTCCAGGAAATCGGTGTGGGCCAGGCCCTGGGGTTGGCCTTCGCGAAAGCAGAGGTGTACCCGGGCGACCCGGCCATCTCGATGCTGCAGGCTGAGCACCGAGGCACCGCGCGCGACGGTCGACAAGTGGGCCACGAACCACCCCGCGGCCAGATGCGATCCTCGGTGCAAGGGGGCCAGCAGCCACCACGGCCCGCCGCCCGCCACCCGCGGGTCGTCGCCGGATCCCCCTGTGGGTTGCGCCCTGGCCCCTGCGGCGTTGCGATGAGCCACCGCGCGGCCGGCGGCCGTTGTGCTGATCACCAAGCCTGTCGCTGCTACCGAGAGACCGAGCTGCTGGAGGACCTTGCGACGTGACGTCATCACCACACCCCGTTCGTGATCTCGAGTTCGTAGCCATCGCAGCTCATGGAGACCGAGGACTTGCGCACGACTTCGATGTAGAAGTCAGTCGAGTCGTCCGCGCAGTCGTTGTAGTCGGCCGAGCTGCTACCGCAGGAGCGCGTTTCGCTTGGGACGGCGTGCACGTCTTCGCCGACATCCTGGTTGAACCAGGAGTACTCATTGGCACTGGTCGAGCACTCGCGTGCGGTGCTGTCATAGGTGCCTTCGTAGACGTAGAATTCGTAGGTGCTCGACCCGCTGATGAACTTCACGTCGAAGTTGAAGTAGTCGATGCCCTCGCTGATGTCCTGGCTGACATCGTCGCTGGCCGACACCAGATACCAGTCGGCATCATCCCCTTCCAGCATATTGCCGGAGATGGAGATCGTGTCGAGCCCGTCGTCCGGCAAGCTGGACCACTCGCTGATCGCGTTGGGCCCCGAGTCGCCGTAGCCCGCGCTGTCTTCGTAGATGTCGAAGGGGTCGCAGACTTCGGTGCTGACCGTGTTGCTGTTCGGTGAGGTGTTGCCGGCCAGATCCGTACAGGTCGCGTAGCACGAGCTGGTCTCACCCCGGCTGAGGCTCGAGATCCAGGAAAAGGTGCCGTCGGTGGCGCAGGTGCCCGTGTCGCTCCAACTGGTCAGCGAGTCGCCGCAGTAGAAGGTCAAGGTGCAGTCGGCTTCGCAGGTGCCCGTCAAGGTGACGCTGGTGCCGTTGCGGTAGGCCAGCGGATCGTTGACTTCCGGTGCAACCGGCGCCGTCCCGTCGTTCACCGTGACGTAGTCGCTGACCGAGGTCCCATCGTCTTCGCCGTCCGAGGGCGTCACCACGCACTCCCAGCCGTCGCCGTGCGCGGTCAAGCTGCTGTCCACGGTGTTGGTGGTCTCAGAAGTCAGCGTGCCGTCCAGGT
Source organism: Oligoflexia bacterium (assembly GCA_013152105.1). Classification (GTDB taxonomy): domain Bacteria; phylum Myxococcota_A; class UBA796; order UBA796; family UBA2385; genus UBA2385. The sequence continues at coordinate 15,505 of JAADHA010000060.1, forward strand.
ACCATTCGTAGCGGTAGGTCACGCGGTCGCCGTCAGCGTCGGTCGAGTCGGTCACGATCTCGCAGTACAGGTCGTCTTCCGGTTCGGGCGCGGACGGCGAGATCGCGATCCCCGGCGACGTGGGCGGCGAGTTCTGGATCGCGATCGTCGTGCTGGTAACGGGCGATCCGTCATCATAGTCGTCGTAGGGAGTGAGCTGGACCTGGACCCGGTCCCCCTTCACCGTCTTGCTATCGGGGAAGGTGCTGGTCGTCTCACCCGTGTCGATGGTGCCGTTGAGCGTCCACTGGTAGCGGTACTGCTCGGGGTCGCTGTCCTGGTCGTTCCATCCACTGGGCATGGCCGTCAGCGTGTCCGTCGTCACCGGAGAGCTGGGATCGATGGTGACCGAGTCGACCGCGGGGGCCGAGTTGTCGATGGTGACCGACGCATAGCCGGGGTCGCCGTAGCCGAAGCCGTCGCTGGGGTAGGCGTAGACTTCCCAGTATTGGGCCCGAACGGTCACGCCGCTGCTGATCGCGTCGTTATTGCCCGTTTGATAAAGGGCACCCCCGAGCCACCAGTCGTAGCGGTAGGTCACCGCGTCCCCTTCCGGGTCGGAGGCGTCGCTGGTGATGATGGCCACCAGGGAGTCGCCCGAAGCCGCCGGATTCGGCGAGATGGCCACGGTCGGCGCACCCGGCCGAGCGTTGACCGAGACCGTGGCCGTGTCCTGATCGGTGCGCCCGGCTGAGTCGGTGACCGATACCGTGATCAGGTGGTCGCCATTGCTCAGGTTGCCCGCGGCGGTCCAGGCCCCCGACGAGGATGGTGCGGCGTCGAGACCCAGGTCTCCGTCCAGCGACGAGATCACCGAGACCGTCAGGTTCTCGGGCGTGTCCTCGGCGTCACTCACGGTCGCTTGGAAGACGATCAATTCCTCGGGTTCGAAGAAGTCCCCGGTGACGGGGCTGTTGAGGGTGATCGAGGGCGGGGTGTTCTCCAGGATGTTGACCGTGAGCGTCGCGTTGGCGGTGTCCAGGCGCGTATCGGTGACCGTGACGGTGACGGTCTGTTCGCCGACATCCGAGAAGACCCAGTCGCAGGTCGCGGCACCGTCCGAGGTGACCGAGGCGGTCGAACACATGGACTGGGTACCAGTCACCCACGAATGGGTCAGGTCCGAGAGGGCCGTCTCGTCGAAGACCTGGGCGAGGGCTTCGAAGCGAACCGACTCACCCTGGAAGAAGCTGGCGCCTTCGGAGGGTGAGGTGATGGTGACCGCGGGTGGTTCGTGAAGCACGCCGAGGGACTTGTCGTTGCCGCAACCGGCGGACAGGCCGCCCAGCAAGACGAGCAGGGCTCCGACCGGCATGCTTGTGGCACCCGTCGCGCAGACCAAGGCGCGACGCGCACTGGTAGCGGGGCGGTGCGGGGTGTCAGGCAGTAGCATCGCCGGCTCCTGAGGATCAGGCCCGCATGCTACAAGAGGGCCGCCTCAGCCGCAAGCTCAGATCGCCAGGACCCTGGAGTTTCGACATCGGGACGGACGCTCCGCAGCGG
>JAADHA010000408.1:0-1382 GCA_013152105.1 Oligoflexia bacterium
CCAGCCACCCTTCCCAATCGCCATCCGTTCGCACGGCGCTCAGACGACGGTAGTACTCTTGGCGATGTGTCTTCAGAAAGAGGCTGAGGTAGAGCAGTGGCCGCGACAAGAGCCCCCAGTGCCGCAGGAGCAAGGTGATGAGCAGGCGGCCGAGACGACCGTTCCCGTCCAGGAAGGGGTGGAGCGTCTCGAACTGGACGTGAAGGAGTCCCACCCGAACCAACGGTGCCAGGCCGCTCTCGGCGTGCACCACGCGCTCGAAGTCGCTCAGCAGGTCCGCCAGCCGATGAGGCGGCGGTGGCACGAAGCTCGCGTTTCCGGGGCGGCTGCCACCGATCCAGTTCTGCGAACGGCGAACCTCCCCCGGCTGCTTATGGGCACCTCTGGCTCCCGCGAGTAGACGCCGATGGGCCTCGGAGAGCAGCCGCATCGAGAGGGGCAAGCCTGTGTCCCGATCGAGCTCCCCCCACGCGTAGTTGAGCGCCTCGATATAGCCGCAGACCTCCTCGACATCGGCGTTGACAGGCGCCTCCCGTGAAGCCTCGACCTCCAGCAGATCCATCAAGGTGGCCTGCGTCCCCTCGATCTGCGCCGAGAGCACGGCTTCCTTGCGGACAAAGGCGTATACGAACCAGTCTACAGACGGGATCAAGTCGCCCGCGAGATCGAGAAGACGGAGCTGTTCGCTGGCTCGGGTGAGCGCCGGATGGAGCAACTCGAGGTCGAGCGGCGGATTGCGCGGAGGGAGCGCCTCGGGGATGAAGGCGCTGACCTCCTCTCCCACGACGGTGCTGCGCTCGTAGTGTCCGGCCTGCCGTTTCATCAAGTCCTCTGGGAAGCGATCGCTTCACTTCTCACGGAAACAATACGCGATCGCGTCATCAGAGTCCACCAAAAGCAGCGATCGCTTATCGTCGGTCGGGCCGAGACAACGATCGCTTCACTTCCCGATCCGCTCTCCCCCGACCACCCACGGCAGCAGCCGCGCGACCTTCTTCGCGTCGGCGAGCGCCCGGTGGTGCGCCCCATCCAGCGTCAGCCCACACAGCCGCAGCGCCTTCGCCATCCCGTAGCGCTTCCGGCACCCCTGGGTGTCGTCGAAGAGCCCCGAGGAACCCCAGACCGGGCGCCGATCGGGCCGCCGGGCGCCCTTCAGGTCCCCCGAATTCTGAAGGTAGCCAGGTCAACCCCGCCCGATCCTGAACGATCCGGCCTGTATCGCGGTGTTCGGTAGCGTAAGTGCTTATTTTCAGGTTCGGTGGTCCGTCGAAATGGGCAAAACATTCAGAAATGGCGACACCTGAGACGGCGGCCTTCAGGATCTCGGGGGGCTGACAGCGCTGCAAGGCATCGCTCGGGCCCCTCTGGCGAAAAAGGGCTGC
>JAADHA010000408.1:1458-4376 GCA_013152105.1 Oligoflexia bacterium
CGGAGCTTGTGCAAGCGCCGCAGGTCGAAGGGCAGCGCATCGAGGCGGTCCAGCCAGGCGGGGGCTCGGTCGACCAGCTCGTCCAGCACGCGCTCCACCGCGCGAGGGGGCAGGCCCAGCGCCAGCAGCAGGGCACAGTCATCGGCGGCGGATTCCTGCCGCTGGGCGACAGAGCACACCCGCACCGCGGCCTGGCGGGCGACCCATGCCATGATCGCAACGCGGGCCGTTCTGTCGGTATGTCCGGCATTATTCCCGCTACGGCCCTCGACCTGACAGCCTGGCACGGTCCCTGCACAAGGAGTGGGCACACCCGCCACACCGAGCGAGATGATGTACCTCCGACCTACCCGCTTCGCTCCTTCGATCCTGGCCGCCCTGCTGTGGTCTGGTGCCGCCGCAGCCAGCCAGCCGGACCAGCCCGATGCGCTGCAACTGCTGGCCCGGGACCCCTCAGGCAGCTTTGGGGGCAAGCACCTGGTGCCCGGTGCACAGGTGAGCGGCGGCGACCAGGGCATCATCGTTGAGGTCCCGATGGCGTCCATGTTTACGGCGATTCGCTTGCGACACTACCGCCCCATCGCTCCCTATGTGGACATGGAGCGCAACCCCAAGGTCCGGCTCCTTGTGCCGCTGAGCACCCTGGTCTTTCCCGATCAAGATGGGCAGAGCGTGCGTGGACAGACACCGGCCATGCTAGAGGTGCACGGCATCGCCCGGCCGGTCGACCTGGCGTGGACGATCAGCCGCACAGCCAGCGGTTGGACCGTGGACAGTACCTTTCCGGTCGCCCTGGACGACTATGGGGTGACGGCCGAGTCCTCTCGCGGCGTCACCCTGGTGTCGGCGCTCACTGCCCAGGCCAGCTTTGTCATGGCCGACCGCTGAGAGATACTGTCCGACCTGTGCTTTAGTCCTTCACCGCCAGAAAGGCCTGCCCGGGGCACTGTGCCGCCAGCAGTGGCGGTGCTTCGACCGGTCGCAGACCCGCGGCGCGGATGCAGTCCCAGTAGGTCTGCAAGCTGTGCAAGGCCATGGTGTGCACATCGTGGATGGCCTGCACGGTGCCGTCGGGCTGGCGCAGCAGGAAGCTCATGTCGACGCGGTAGGTGCTGTCGGCGGGATCGGGATCCCAGGTCCACTCCATCATGCGGGCCGAGCGACCGGCGTCGTCGGGTCCCGACCAGTCCGGCCCCCCTCCACCGACGGCCAGACCCTCGGCGAAGGTCTCGGCGACCAGGTCTGGAAGGACCAGCAAGGCGCCACCCGTGCGCAGGTGGGCGGCGGCGACGCGACAGGTGGCGACCAGGTCTTGGGGCTGGGTGAGGTACATGACAGCGTCGTGCAGCAGCACAGCGTCGAAGCTGCGACCCAGGCTACAGCTTCGCATGTCGGCCAGCACGTGCCTGCGCGTAGGGTTCAGGCGCTGGCTGGCGGCGAGCATGGCGGGAGCCAGGTCCAGCAGCACCAGGTCCATCTCGCTGGGCAGGTGGACTGCGAGGTGGCCGCCACCGCTACCCAGCTCCAGCAGGCTGTGGGGGACCTGGCCCAAGGCCGAGGTGAACAGCTCCAGGTAGCGCTGCGCTTCGTCGGCGTAGTCTTCAGGAGGCGAGAGCAGCGGCCACCAATCGGCGAGATCGGTGTACAGGCGCTCGCGTATAGATCCAGAGGCGGGGCTGGACAGGGAGGGGCTCACGGGCTGACAGTACGCCAGGCGCAGGCGCGAGTCGACGGAGTCGGAGGAAACTGAGCCCCCACGCAGAGCCGCCAGCTTGTCCTGAACAGGCGCGACGGCTCCGTAGCTCGACGAGCTGATCCCTCGGGGGGCTGTCCGGTCGTGCCGAGTACCGATGAGCATGGCCCACGCGACCTCCCCACGCGATATCGCGGAGGTCCCGGACAAGGCGATCGGATCAGCTCCGGCGCTGCGCTGAGGGTCGCCGCAGCAAGCCCACCCCCACCGGCTACTCGACGATCACCCGGTCGCTGGCAGAGCGGCCGAAGGTCTCGGGGTGGTACATCTCCTCGGCCTTTGCGGGCGGCGTGACGAAGACGCCGGGGGTGGTGGCTCGGGCGATGTAGCTGTAGTCGTAGACCCCGGCCGAGAGCAGAGCAGCGAAGGCTTCGACCCGCTCGTCACGCAGGTTCTCGTGGTCGTACCAGGGGCGCCACCACCACCACCAGCCGCCCAAATCATCGGTGACGCGGGGGCTGGGCCCGCCGGTCGGGTCTTGCGGCAGGGACTGGGTGAGCGCGAGGTCCGGGTTGAGGGCTTCGAGCCCGGCAGGCAGGAAGTCGACCAGGGCGACGTGGGTGCGGCGGCCGTCGGCGACCATCTTCAGGCGCACCCGTACCCGGGCACCAGCCGCGATCTTCCAGGTGCCGTCGTCGAGGCGCTGGACGTCGTCCGGGTCATCGACGGCTTCGTAGTCGCGGAGGACGACGAAGCCACGGTCAGCGGGATCAAGGTCCAGGCTCAGCGGCGCATAGCGCAGCCCCACCCGGTAGTACATGCGGCCGCTTCCATCGCGTTGGAGCACCAGCGGCGCGGGGGCGTCGCCGGCCAGGTCGACGAGCTTCGACATCGGCACGCGGGTCGTGACGTGGTCGGTGCTGCGCCCCTTGAAGGTGTGGTCGCCGACGTAGACATCGCCGAGCCAGGCGCGGGCCACGAAGTCGGGCGTGTCCGCTTCGTAGACCTGGAAGTAGCGGTCGAGGGCCACGAGCACGAAGGCGTTCTCCTGGGTGTTGCCCCAGCGCCCCTTCACCCGGTGGTCGAGTAGCCCCCGCACCAGCTTGGGGACGATGTCGTAGCGAGGCCGGACGTCCACCAGCGCTTCGAGCAGGACGGCATCGGTCCGTCGGTCGCTGTGAAGCATCAGCCAGTCGCCCTGGCCGTAGCTGGTGGTGAACCAGGC
>JAADHA010000405.1:0-3317 GCA_013152105.1 Oligoflexia bacterium
TGGATGACACGGTCTTCTTTGGTGAACTGTCGCTGGATGGTCAGCTCCGCCGGGGGCGCGGCGCGCTCTCCTTGGCGCTGATGGCCCGCGACATAGGCGCCAAGCGCATGGTCCTGCCGCTCGAGAACGCGCCGGAAGCGGCGGTGGTCGAGGGCCTGGATGTGCTGGGCGTGCGCGACCTGGAGCAGGTGGTGGCCTGGATGAGCGGCGAGCAGTCGATCTCGCCCGCCGTCGCCGGCCTGCCCGCCAGCCAGGTCGACGACATGCCGGATCTGTGCGAGGTGCGGGGCCAGCAGCGGGCCCGACGCGCGCTGGAGATCGCCGCGGCCGGGGGGCACAACCTGCTGTTGGTCGGGGCGCCGGGGTGTGGGAAGACCATGCTCGCGGCGCGGGTCCCGGGGATCCTGCCGCGCCTGACCTTTCACGAGGCCATCGACGTCACGCGGGTCTGGTCGGTGGCTGGCCTGCTGCGCGAAGACCAGGGTCTGCTGACGGAGCGCCCCTTTCGGGCGCCCCACCACAGCATCTCGGCGGCGGGCATGGTCGGCTCGGCCAGTCTGCGCCCGGGCGAGCTGAGCCTGGCCCACAACGGCGTGCTCTTTCTCGACGAAGTGCCCGAGTTCTCGCGCCACGTGCTGGAGTTGATCCGAGGCCCGCTGGAGGACCGCCAAATCACGCTGACGCGGGCGGCTGGGACGGTGCGCCTGCCGGCCAGTGTCACCCTGGTGGCGGCGGCGAACCCCTGCCCGTGTGGCTACCTCGGCCACCCGACCCGGCCCTGCACCTGCCCACCGGCGTCGATTGAGCGCTACCGGGCCCGGCTGAGCGGTCCCCTGCTGGACCGGATCGACCTGCAAGTCTGGGTGCAGCCGGTCGAACCCGAAGCGCTCTCGCGCGGGCAACCGGGTGAAGCGTCGGCCCCGGTCCGGGCCCGGGTGGAGGCCGCTCGTGGCCGGCAGCGGGCCCGCTTCAAGTCCTTGGGGCTCGCGATTGCCAGCAATGCCGAGCTGGATGGCGACGCGATCCGTACCAACGCGCAGCCCACCCAGCGTGCGCTGGCCGTGCTTGAAGACAAGATGGAGCGGCTGGGGATGCCGGCCCGTGCCTGGTTCCGGACCCTGAAGGTGGCCCGCACCATCGCGGACATTGACGGTGCGGGACCGGTCGATGTCGAGCACGTACTCGAAGCGTGCAGCTACCGCCTGCCCGACGGCGAGGCCGTGACATGAGCCGCTGGAACCTGCACCTGGCGGGCCTGCTGGGTGCCGGAACCCTGGCCGTGGCCTTGCACTTGACCATCGATCGCATCGAGGGCGACTGGGCCGTCGTGGAGTGGCCGGATGGAACATTCAGTGACCTGCCCTTGGCCCTGTTTCCGACGGGCACTCGCGAAGGCCAGAGCTTGGTGCTTCGGGTCCGGCCGTTGGCGCAGCCCGGTGTCCCCAAGGCCGACCTGTCCCTTGGACCTGCGGTCGACCTCTCCCGACCCTGGTCTGACTCCCTTGATCACCAGGGCGCCCTGGCGCCCACCACAACGGCCGCGTCTGCGGCCACCAACCAGACCGCCCCCGTGGCGGAAAACCCGAGGTAGCGCGTGTCTTCTCACTTCTCTTCCCACGTCACTTCCCAGAGTGCAATCGGCCTGGAACAGGCCCTCAAGCACATCCACAAGCAGTACGGACCCAGCGCGGTGTGGCGCCTGGGTGACCGATCCAGCCTGAGCATTCCCACGATCCCCACGGGTTCTGTGGGTCTGGACCGGGTCACCGGAGTGGGCGGCTACCCGCTGGGCCGGATCGTCGAGATCTACGGCCCGGAGTCCAGCGGCAAGACGACGCTGGCCCTGCACGCCATCGCGCAGTGCCAGGCCCAGGGCGGTACCGCCGCCTTCATCGACGCCGAACACGCCCTGGACCCGGCCTATTCCGAGCAGTTGGGGGTTGAGTTGAACGACCTGCTGGTGGCCCAGCCGGACTGCGGCGAGCAGGGCCTGGACATCGCCGAGCAGCTCGTCAACAGCGGCGAGGTGTCCCTGATCGTCGTCGACAGCGTCGCGGCCCTGGTGCCACGCGCCGAGCTGGACGGTGAAGTTGGCGACCACCACGTCGGTCTCCAGGCCCGCATGATGAGCCAGGCCATGCGCAAGCTGACCGGCCCGGCCACGCGGCGGGGCACCTGCATCATCTTCATCAACCAGCTCCGCCAGAAGATCGGGGTCACCTTTGGCAATGGCGAGGTCACGACGGGCGGCAACGCGCTCAAGTTCTACGCCAGCCTGCGTCTGGATGTGCGGCGGATCGGCCAGGTCAAGCAGGGCGATGTCCGCTTGGGCAACCGGACGCGGGTGCGTGCGGTGAAGAACAAGCTGGCACCTCCCTTCAAGCAGACCGAGTTCGACATCATGTGGGGTCGGGGGATCTGCCCGGCCGGTGAGCTGATCGACCGGGCGATGAAGCTGGGCGTGATTCAGCAGAAGGGAAGCTGGATCGCCGGGAAGGGTGGCAGCCTGGGCCAGGGCCGCGAGGCGGTGCGGCAGCGGCTGCTCAGCGAGCCGGACCTCGCGAAGTCGCTCCGAAGCGCGGTGGCCGAGGCGGACCCCTTGACTGCCAGTGAGAGCGAGGCTGGGAACAAGCCCGCGGGCGGCGGATCGGGTTCCGCTGACGCACACCCGGCGGCGGCTGCGGCCTGATCATGCCCGTCCGGTTTCCGCGGACCACACGGCGTCCCCTCTCTCACAATCGGGGTGCGCCATGGCGGGGTGTGGACAGCTCTGCTGTGTGTGTTCGTGGAGACCGGCGGGTCGGGGGGAGGCGGTTGGTTCACCGTGTGGTGCCAGATGCCTGGAGGCGAAGGCGGCTTCGGGTCCTCGACCCCCCTGATGTCGGACGCCGACCCACTTCGACGGACCTCTGGGCTGCGGCACTAGCTTGCGCGCAGCGCGCCCTTGGCCCAGCTCACGTAGGGGCCGTGGTAGACGCGCCACTGCTCGGCGTTTTCGTCGTAGCGCAGCGTGAGGACCTTGCGGGGAACGCCGGGCTGGTCGGCCATGGCGCCAACGGCTGCTCCGAGCAGGCCGCCCACCAGGAGCCCGAAGACCGCGCCGGCCGGTGCGCTGCCACCCTTCTCCAGCCCGGCGATGGCCGCGCCCAGCGTGGCGCCAGCGGCCGCGCCGATGATCGCACCGTTGCTGGTCGCCTTCTTGTCGCGAATGAGTTCGAAGCGGGCGAGGTGGCGGTCGGGGTAGATCTGCACCTGGAGCACCTGATCGCCGACCGCGGTGCGCCAGGTGTCGTCGTCCACCGGATCGAACAGCTCGT
>JAADHA010000405.1:3333-5812 GCA_013152105.1 Oligoflexia bacterium
CGCGCACGTCCAGCCAGCCGTACCGATCCTGGTACTTGCGGAGGACTTCGGCGATGTCGTGGAGGTGGACCATCTTCAGGGCTCCTTCGACATTCTAACCACGGCTTCGGCAGCAGGCGGACGAGCAGTCGCCTCACCTCGCCCTGGCCTGCCTGGGGATCCAGCTCCCCGGAGAGCTGGCCAGACGGGTGAGGACGCATGCCGTGTTTGAAGCAGCCGTCGAGCCAGGCGGGCGTCAGCGGATCCACCAGGGCGTTGAGCAGGTCGAACAGTCCCTGGAAGTCGCCCGACAAGGGGTGGCGCTCCTTCTCCCGCCCCTCGAGGTGGACCCGAAGCTCGGCGGGCCCCGTAATGGGCTGCTCGTTCTTGCGGATCCGCTCGTTCGTGCGCGCCATGAGCCGGCCAGCCGTCTCCAGGACCAGGTGGACCTCCGCCGCGAGTGAGTCGAGCAGCTCCCTTTGCGCTTCGTCGGGCTCGCCGCCAAGCTGCTTGTACCGGATGTCGTGGTTCAACTCGTTCCACAGGTGGTGGGCGAGGGTGGTGACCTGGACCTCGACCTCGGGCGGGCGCTTGGAGAGCTCATCGGGCACCGTCAACGCGCCACCCTGGGACGACAGGTAGACGTGAACCGCGTTGTAGTCCTTCTTTCCCTTCCGAAGTTTCGGCTCGCGGACCGCGTGGTCCGCCTGGGAGAACGCGCGCTGGATCGCGTCAACGACGACCTGCTGGTCTTCGAGGAGGTAGACCAGGACCCGCGCCGCCGCGAGATCGTTCAGCGGGGGAGACAGGGCTTCGTCGAAGTCTGAGAGGCTGTTGTCACCACGGTGCTTCACCAGCTTGTCGTGCAGCGAGTCGGGGCTCTTCGCACGGTGGGTGATCAAGTAGTGCCGCACACCCGATCTCCCGACGATCCTGGCCAGGGCCTCGTGGAGATCGGCGGCGAGCCGGGCGTAGGCCGGGCGCTGTTCCTCGTACCTGCCGCGAAGCAGGCGGATGTCGTCGTTCGACAAGGTCACGGACAGATCCTGGTGGCACCGTGGATAACCAGGAACCAGCTAGTGCACGTGCTCGGAAGTTCCTGACCACCCAAGAATGCGTCGTGGCGCGTGCAGCGCTCGAGCCGCCGGGCGCTGTCCAGGTCCCCCGAATTCTGAAGGTGGGCCGGTCAACCCCGCCCGATCCTGAACGATCCGACTTCCGTTGCCGTGTTCGATGGCGTAAGTGCCTGTTTCCTGGTTCGGTGGTCCGCCTAGATGCTCGAAACTGCCCCTGCTGAACCGCACGATGGCGTCTCCGTGACACTGCAACACATGATCCACACCCTGCCGATGGCAATAGCCCCGATCAGCGAGGATGATGTCGCCAGTTGGTGCCGGTGGCGCCGGGTTCCTCGACGGTTCTAGCATCGACGGCGCGAAGCCGCCGCCCATCGGGCACCAGCTCCCGAAGCCACCCCTCCGAAGTTCGCAGCCGTTTGAGCAGCGCGACGTCCGACACCGACACAAGCCCCAGCACCTGCGCCCGCATGACGGTCTGCCGCAACGAGAGACCCGTGGCCACGTCCTATCGCCCCTGTTTCTCCCGCCAAATCGCGCCAGCCATCGGGGAGCAGGCTCGCCAGTACGTTCCACTCCTCGTCGATTAGTGGAGTCGTCAAGGCAGGACAATGGGTAGCCGCCAGGCGGAAGTCAACTTTTAGGTTGGCGCTTTTGGAGGGGGGGACTGTGCTCGATGGACGATTGTGGGTCCGCGCGCGCTCCAGCTACAGCTTCAGCTTTCCAGCACCCAGCCCCAGCGCCCTGGCGTAGCGATCGGCTCGGCGGACCAACTCAGGCGGGGCGACCTGTTCCAGTCGTTTGCGGAGTCCACGCTTGCGGTGGGGATCGAGCAGGGCGAAGATCTCGGCCCGATGGCGTCGCACGATGTCGGGTGGGCTGTGTTCCGCCGGGATGGAGAAGCCTGGGCCTGCCCACCGCGTCAGCACGATCGACCAGCGCAGCGCAGCCTGCGTCAACGCTTCCTCTGTCAGCGAGCGGCGCGCCCAGGTATCGAAGGTGTCGCGGGTCGCGATCCCGTGGCGTCCTTCGATGGCCAGTAGCAGCTTGAGCAGGCGGCGAACAGGATCCCGGGTCCGCGGTTCACCAGGGTCTACGTCACCGTCGGGGACTCAGCACGCGACAGCGAGGATGCCGGGCAGGTCGTCGAGCACGGCGGGCGGCATCCCCGCTTCGCCGAGAAAGGGGTGCGTCCAAGCGGTCTCCAGCCAGCATAGAAGTTGTCTGTTGTGCAGCGCAGATGAGGGAGTCATGTCGCGGGCCCCTGGTCAGATGGGTCCTGGTAGCCAAGGGTGGTCAGGATGGTGGTGATCATTGCAACCCGGTGAACCCCGGACGTCACCGAAGTCGGCGCCGAACCGTTGCTCCATTTGTGTCCGATGTGGAAGTTCGGCGGACCCGGCACTGGTCTGAGCCGCCGCGTT
>JAADHA010000390.1 GCA_013152105.1 Oligoflexia bacterium
CAGGAGGTCTGGATTCAGACCACCGGGGAGGCCCAGTTGGAGACGATGACAAACGCATGGTTCGATGAGCGCTTCCCCAGCGGCATTGGCGCAACGCACCCGTGGTGGGGTCCGATCACCAGCACGCCCATGACGGCTCCGCCTTCCACGTGCGGCCCAAAGGCCACGCTCACCGTGACGGGCAGCGACGGTACACCCTACCGCCTGAAGGGCCGCGCCTTCACCACGAACATGTGGCTCTTCAAGGAGATCGGTGCGACCTCAAAGATGATGGTCAAAAACAGCCTCGGGCTGTACTCCCGCGACTGGACCGCGAGCGTCGAGATGTACGGTTCCTTCTGGTCCACGTCCCCGTCCTGCAGCACGACCAAGGACAAGACCGACGTTGACGGGCGCGTCACAGTCAACAAATCCAACGCCTTTTGGGGGACCTACGAGAACGTCAGCGGACACGGATCCGGCGAGGCTGCTACCTCTGGGCCGATGGACGGTGTCTACGTGTGCAAGACTGCTCCGTGGGACGACCCCTGCTGACCCGGTCATATAGACACAGACACCTGGGCAGGGTGTAGTACGCCGGTCTGGATGTCTTCACAAGGAATGCGGGCACACCCCAACCCACCTCCAGCCTGTTAGCGAGCAAAACCATGCCCTGCATTCTCCTCCTCACCCTTTTCGCGTGCAACCCAAGGCATGACTCCAACACCGACACCGACACCGACACGGCCAGTGAGGATCCTGTCACGGTCCAAGGCGGTGATCCGGAAGGCTTCACCCAGGTGAGCACCCTGTTCATGAGCCTGGTCTCGCAGACGTGGGACCCGGCCGCTGACAACTTCACCCAAGCCGCTGCAAGCCTGTTTGCTGTCGAGTTCAAGGCGCCGGTCTGGGTGCCCTTCCCATCGAGTACAGACGTGGACGTGTGCTGGAAACACCACGCCATTGAGCTTGCTGGCGATCAGGTCGACCTCGGCGACCAACTTGAAGCGTCAATCGACGGTCGCGACATCACGCTTACCGCATACGGCCGCAACTATACCGCCACGCTGAAGGGCGACGACGCCCTCGCCGCCGCCGTTCCCGGGGCCGCCGTGTCTCTCGACGGCCAGGACACCTCTTTCGTCGTCCCGGGTCCCATGACGACCGAGGATCTCGCCGGCAGCGTCGCCGACCTCGCCCAAGACTCCGTGCTGCACCTGCGCTGGACACCGTCCGACATACCAAGCTTCGTGGAGGTCCAGGCAATCTACCACTACGACAGCGGCATCTGGTGCGCCCTCGAGGACGACGGGTCGGCGGACATCGACCTGCGGGATGTCGCCGAGAAAGCCGAGACCATCTCGGTCAGCCACGTGTCCCGCGGCACCTTCGATCACACCGCGCTGGGCAAGACCTTCGTCGATATCGAGCAGCGCGTCACCATGGCCCTTCCATGACCTTGATGCTCCTCTTGGTTGCGGCCTGCACCGGCAGGAAGCTGAGCGACACGGGGGCGGGTCTCGGCCCACCCGTCACGATCACAGACGGGCCTCCCCCCAACGTCGGCCCCATCGACCTCGTCATCTTCGAGCAGATCCTCCAGACGGTCGATCCAACCAGCGGCGAGGTGCTCGACCATCAGGCGCCCGTACTCGTGGGGCTGACCCTGGCAAAGTCGCAGAAGCTGCCACTGACGATGTCCACTGACATCGAAGGCTGCTGGCCCTTCGACGCCTTCAACTCGGCCACCGACGCCTGGGCCGAAGATGTCCTCCATGTGCAAGTTGGTGGCACGACCATCGCCCTGCAAGGGAGCGGCGACGGGATCTACCTGGCCGCACCCATGGGTACCGATGCGCGCGCTGCGGCGACCGTCGGCGCCGAACTATCGGTGGAGAAGGTCAACACCGGTGTCACCGTGCCCCAGCAACTTGAGGTGGACGATGCAGTCGCATCCTGGTCGGGCGTGACCGAGGACGGCCACATCCGCCTGACCTGGACGCCCGCCAAGGCCACCCACGAGGCCGCCTTCATCCAGGTGGTTTTCGACGCGGAAGGCCGCAGCGAGACCGGATGCGTGCTGGCCGACGACGGCGGCGCCGACATCGACCTCGGCGGGCCGGTGACATCGCCCATCACCCTGCGCATGGGCCGAGTCGAGGCCGCCATCATCGACCACCCCGACCTGGGCTCGGTGTTCGTCGGCGCCGAGCAGGATCTCGAGTTGGACCGCCCCTGACCCCTACCGCGTCAATGCCTCCCACGTCTGCAAGGTCCTGATGTAGGTCCCCCGATCGCGGACTCCGCGCCTTGGCCAACCGGGCCGGTCTGGACACCAAGAGCGACTGGACTTGATCGAGAGCTCGCTGGATGCTGTCGGAAGGTCGGCGGGTGCTAGGGCCACCACAAGCGAAACGTAACCGTAGGCGCACAGACAGCCGCCACGTAATCATCCAGGTGATCCCAATACAGGTGATCCCAATAGTTGTAGCCACCCATCGCCGCCCGGATCGCTACCAGGTCTGGAACCAGTGCCCCTGCCAGTGGCAGAAGCCCGTGCAGCTTCCATCCGATCCGACCACCAAGGTGCTTTCACCGGGCGCCCACTCAACGCTGCCGTCGACATGCAGGGAGGCGTCCGCGACGGTGGACGAGTCGCTGACCACGTCCCCGTGGCAGTCGCTACAGCTCAAGCCCCCGCTGAGGTGCCTGGAGTGCTCTCCGCTCATGGTGGACCAGCTCGAGAGATTGCTGCTGGATCCGTGACAGGAGCCGCAGCTCATGGACTCGGATGCCGTGACACTGCCGTTGTCGCCCTGGCCGTCGCCGTGACAGTACAGGTTGGCACAGCTCATGCTGCCGCTGGTCCAGGTGCCGCTGCTGCTGAGGCCGGCGGACATGTCGACCTCGGCCTGGCCGGCGGTGCCGTCCCACAGGTGTCCATCGCTGAGCACATCGGTCGGCACCTGGTGGCAATCCGAACAGGCAAAGGCGCTGTGGTTGCTGGACGCCTCGACGTGGGCCGTGTGGCTGCCAAAGGCCAGGTCCGTGGTGCCGTCGTCGATGTCCTGGGGCGGCGCGCCGGTCTGGTTGTCCATGCCGCCGTGGCAGTAGGTGCAGGTCGTGCGCCAGTCTTCCTGGTGGCAGGCGTCGCAGCTCGTCGCGTCGCCCGAACCACTGAGATCGGCGCCGTGGCAGTCCGTGCAGTTCTGCACGGCCAGCTTGGCCTCCAGGCCGTGCACCGAGGGCTCGGCCTAGCCGGCCGGGTGGTAGGCGGTACCACCACCGGTCGTCCCGATGGCGCCGCACTCGGGCGAACCAGCACTGGCGTCGATCCAGGCCACGAACTCGCCGGTCTGCACGCTGGACAGCGCGGCCGTGGGTGGCATCACCGTGCCCTCATCCGCGGCCTGGGTGCCTTCGAGTTTGTCGACCAGGAAGCTTGCGGCCGAGTCACCAGGCACCACCAGGGTCCGGCCAGCATAGTTCGCGCTGCTCACCCCCACCATCGCATCCCACGGCGATGCTTCCAGGTCCAACCCACCCAGGTTGCTGGCGGTGGAGTGGCAGGACAGGCACTGCGTCGCGATGATGGCCTGCACATTGCACCAGGGGTCGGCGGAGGGGTCGGCGGAGGTGTCGACGCCAGTGCCGCTGCCGCCGGTGCCGCCACCGTCACCGCCCGTGCCACCCGTGATGAGACCGGTGTCACCACCGAACAACTTGGCGGACCCGCACGCGGCGAGGGAAGCCAGAGCAGCAGAAAGGCAGATGAGCGGAAGGGCGCGCATGAGAACTCGTATGGCCGGCAACCATTGGCGAATCGACCGACGCATGGGTGCCAACACGTCGAGATTCACGAATATGTGACGGCCAGGAGGCGCCGCAACACCCCTCTCCACGCGGACACGAAGCGCGCGACCACGGGTGCAGGGTATTCGAGGCCCGCAGTGGCTATCTGGCAAGACACGCAGCACACTACAGATGGAGGTACCTCATGCTTTGGTTCCTGCTCGCTTGCACATCAACGCCGACCACGCCCAGCACCGCGGGCTGGGAGGAGCGTCTGCTCTACCGGGCAGCCCCACAGTGGGTGGTCGGGGCCGAGGACGCTCTGCTGGCGGTCGGCGAGAGCGGCCTGGTGGTCGACATCGCGACGGGCTGGACCGAGCTTGGGGGCGAGGGGGCGCTGGGGCTGAGCGCCGCCGCCGTCCGCGACGGAGATCTCTGGGCTGCCGGCCGGGACGACCTGGGTCACTTCGTCGACGGCTGGGAGATCACGGCGCTGCCCCAGTTCCACTCGGCCCAGGCCCTGGCTCTGGACGCCGACGGCCTGCCCGTGGTCCTCGACTCCCACGTAGACTGCGAGGAGTACTGCACGGGCACGATCGTGCACAACGACCTGCTGACCTGGAACGGCGCGGCCTGGACGATCGCCAGGCCCCCCATGCTCGACCACTACCTCATGGCCCTGGCCTCGACCGACGAGGGCCAGCTCATCGCCGCGGGTGAGGGCGGCCTGATCGCTACCTGGGAGGACGGGGCCTGGGCCCTTGCGGAAACAGGCACCACCGCCTCGCTGGCCGACCTGGTGATCGACGGCACGGCGCTGGTCGCGGTCGGTACGGGCGGCACAGTGCTGCGCGGCTCACTCGATGCCCCGCCGCTGGAGACCCTGCCGCTGGAGACCCTGGAGCTGGAGACAGTCGGCGATGAGAACCTGGTGGCCGCGGCCATCGGCACGGACGGCAGCACCTGGGTGCTTGGTGAATCGAAGGCATGGCGCGATGACGGCAGCGGCTGGCAGGCGGTGGATTTGCCGGAAGGCGACTGGGCCGACCTTGCAACGAGCCCCGATGGCGTCGTGGTCGTCGGCAAGGACCTGGGTCCGGTCGGCCTGGCCGGGGACGCCGGGGGCCTGGCCGAGGCCTGGCGCCTGGACTCCATCGACTGGCCAACGAGCTGCTGGGTCGACCCCGAGGGCACGGTCTGGCTGAGCTCGGCCAGCGGCATGGTCGGCCGGTGGACGGACGATGCGCTGGAGGTCGAGCAGGTCGAGATCTCGTACGACTATGCCGAGTTGATTGCCGGGGGAACTGCTCAGGACGTGCTGATGGTTGGCCACAGCACCCTGTGGAGCTACGACGGCATCACCTGGACCCAGCAGGACGTGCTCAGCGACGGGGACAGCGTGCAGGCCGCAGCGGTGGCTGACGACGGAACCGCCTATGCAGGCGGCTCCCACTTCCTTTACGACGCGGGCGTCGTCGGTGCCTGGTGGCGACGGGTCGACGGGGACTGGGAGGTCGACCCGGTCCCCTTGCCCGAGGGCAGCGGCGAGCTGACCGGGGTCCTGGTCTTCTCGGCCAACAATGTGGTCGCGGTGGAATACAGCCCCATCGAGGGCTACAGCCTTCTGCGCTTCGACGGCGAGAGCTGGACGGTGATCGACGCCCTGGTCGACCCGGGCTTCTTCAGTGCCTGGGGGACGGCAGCCGATGACCTGTGGCTGCTGGGCGGCAGCAACGGGACCCTCCTCCAACACTGGGACGGCAGCGCTCTCAGTGAACCCTACGATGTGCCCGGCGCCCTCGACTACCAGTACGCCGCGCCCAATGACCACCGCCGGATCATGGGCAGTGGTGACGAGCTGCTGGTCACCGGCCACGATCGCGAGGTCAGCGACGGCCGCGACCAGGCCGCCTGGGAATACCTCGACGGCACCTGGAGCCAGGTCCTGCGTTCCGAAGACCTGGTCCGTGGCTGTGCCGGAGACAAGACCTGGGCGCTCTACGATGGCACCTGGGGCTGGCGACGCAGCCTCTGAGCGGCCGCTCCCGACACCCTCTCCCACCTCAGCTCCGCTATCTCCAAGCCGCTCGTCCTTGTCATTCTGCCCCGATCGCCTGCTCCGCGCCTGCAGCTCGGAGCGACTGCTGACCGCGGCGTCCTACAGGTAGCCCGGCAGGAAGGTCTCATAGAAGAACGCGCAGTCCTGGTGGATCCGATCAGCGTCCAGATTGAACTTGGCCAGATTGTACTTGTGCTTGCTTTTGTAGGCCCGTTGCTTCACGCCGATGGCGTCGATCTTTTCTTGTAGTTGCGGGCTTGGCTGGTAGTCCAGGAAGGGCAACATTTCGCTCATCACGACCTCGAACTCGGACATCATGCGGTCGTAGCGCACCACGTAGACGTTCTCGCGACAGATCCGACCACTGACCCAGTCGTCGTGAAAGCGCTGCAGCAGCAGGATGAAGCCCGCGTAGATCCGGTCGAACCACTGTTGGCGGGTCGCCTCGGGCAGGGACCAGAAGCCAAAGGCTTCGTCCAGCACGCCGGTCACCAGGCTCATCCCACTGGGGAAGATGTCGACCGGGTCGCGAGCGGTGTACAGGATGCGCGCGTCGGGAAACTTCTCGAGGAATTGGGGCAGGCGGGGTGCCAGGCTGAACAGCTTGGCCACGACCCGGTCCGCGTCGTGCGCGTAGAGGTTGCGCTGCCAGAGGCCCTGGAGCCACTCGAAGTCCCGGGCCGAGGTGTCGCGCACGGCCGGGTCGAACTGCGGCAGCAGGTCTTCATCGGCAAAGGCCAAGAAGAAGCCATAGACGAAGAAGCCATCGAAGTAGCGCGTGATCATCGAGGCGTCGTCCGTCTCGACCTTGGAGAGGCTGGTCGCGTGTACTTCAGGCTTGTGGTACTTCGCCGGGCTGACCGCCTCGAGCAAGGGCAGCAGAGGCTTGAGCAGCGTCTGCAGCAGCAGCGAAGGGTAGACCATCCGGTACAGCTCCATCCCCGCCCCGATGTCGTGGTCGGTGAGGAAGCGCTGAAGGAAAGTCGTCCCGGTCCGTGGGTTGCCGACCAGGATGATGGGGGACTTGATCGCGACCTTCTTGAAGCCCGGGAAGAAGACCGGGTCGAGCAGGCGCGCCAGCGAGATGCCGATGCGCATATTCAAGAAGACAAGGCCCACAATCCAGGGGCGCACATAGACGCCGAAGGTCTTGCCAGCAATCTTCCGCGCGGTGTTCATTCGCGAGAGAATCGAGTCCATGACCGGTCCGAGTGAGAGGGGGGGCCCCTTTACCAGCGCAAGAGACAACCGGCGACAGACAGCCCCGCGCCAGTGCCCATCAACAGGACCAGGTCGCCCCGCTTGATCCGGCCCTGGGCGAGCGCAATGGCCAGCGCCATCGGAACGCTGGCGGCGATGCAATTGCCGTAGTCGGCGATGATGTTCATGATCTTGTCAGTGGGAAAACCCAGCTTTTCGTACGCACGCATACCAGGACCGCTGGCCTGGTGTGGCACGACCAGGTCGACATCGTCTGGAGTCACCCCGCAGTCCGCCAGGAGCTTCCCGATGAGCGGTGGCACCTTGCGCAGGGCCATCTTGTAGACATTGGGGCCGCTCATCTGGAAAAAGTTGTCCGCCGCCGTGGTCCTGGGATCGTTGGGGTGTCTGCGGGTGCCACAGCCTCGAAGTTCGGTGTGCCGGGCCCCATCGGGCCAGGTGGACATGGCGAAACCCAGGACCGCACTGTCCTGCCCCGCCGGGGTCGGCTGCACGACGGCCGCTCCCGCACCATCCCCGATGAGCGCGCTGCTCTCAGGCTGCTTGAAGTCCCGGCTGACGCTGCCCTGCTCGGAGCTGACCACCAGGATCCGCCCGAAGGTGCCCGCGTGGACCAAGCTGACCGCGGTCTGGAGGCCAACCACGAAAGACAAGCAGGTCGCGTGAATGGAAAAGGAGGGCCGCCCCGCCAGGCCCAGCTCGTCCAGGATGAAGACCGAGCTGTCAGGGATGAGCTGGATCGGCGTCAGCGAGGCGTTGATCAGCAGGTCCGGCGGCCCGCCATCTCCCAAGGCCAGGCGCGCCGCCTTCGCCGCCATCATGTGCATGGGCTGGTCGGAGATGTGGCGACGAAACACGCCTGTTCGGCTGCGGATCCAGTCCTCTGACACGCCGATCCGTGGGGCCAGCTCGGCCGCCGTCACCACGCGCTCTGGAGCGTAGAAGCCGGTACCGACGATCTGAACGGGCAGCATTTCGTCTCTCCTTCGTACACTTGCCTGGCTCAGCCAGAGTGGCGAGCCTATACGATCCCCAGCCGACCCGCTGCGCTCCGGCGAGCGCTGGCAGTTCCCCTCACAGTCCACTCCCTCGCGTGCTCGATGCCCAGCTCCCGCCCACCAGCTCCCGATCTCAGCGGTCGTCCCACAGAGACCGCCATTCCTCTCCAGGGGATCGAGCTCGTCACGACCACCAACGGCCACGCCCTGCCAGCCAGCCAGCTCCTGGCCGCCACCGGCGAACGCGTCGTGGACCTGGGAGACGACCTGCGCGCCCATCTGGCGATCAACGTCATCCACGACGGCCGCTTGCTGCCTACGCCGTTCTTGACCCGGTCCGGCAAGCCGGTCGACCCCAGCATGGTCCGGCCGCTCTTCGTCCACGAGCGTGACTGGGGCGCGTCCCTGGTCGGGGCCGAGCTGGCCGGCGCCCTGGGGCTGGACAGCTATCTCCACGTTCACGTCGCCCGCGTGCTGCTGGACTTCGGACGCTTCCCTGGGCTGACCCCCCACAACGCGTCTTATATGGAGCGCCTGGCGATCAACACGCCCTTCGCTCAGTGGCTGAGCTTCGACCAGCACTGGCGCCTGCTGGCCCACTGGTACGACGCGATCAGCGACCACATGGACCGCGTCATGCTGCGCAAGGTCCTGACCATCGGCGTACACACCTACGATGTCTACAACGACTCGGGCACCTTGCGGCCCGAGGTCAGCATCATCAACCGTGCGCTGAGCTACCAGCACAACAACCGCATGCCCCAGGGTCTGTTCGACGCGCTCTACCCCGATCGCCTGGGTGAGTTCACCTGTGACCGGGTCCTGCCCAGCCGGATCAGCCTGCACCTGGAGCGGGCCGGCGTGCCGGTCGCCCTGAACTTCCCCTACTGCCTGCCCGAAGGCAGCGTCGAGGTCCGAAGTCAGGTCTGGCACTTCTTCGACTATGTCCGTGACCGGATGCACCAGGCCTACGCCGACACCATCTCCGACCCGGTCTACGACCTGGTGTGGGCGATGTTGTTGGACACGAACCTGCGCAGCTCGGACTGCCAGGCCCTGCGCAGCTACCTCCATATGTTCCGCACCCCGCAAAAAGGCCGGGTCCGCGAGTTCCGCACCGCGCGGAAGGCCTACGAACACATCCAAGCCTTCGTTCACGCCGATAGCGGCAAGATCATCGACGACTACCGCTTCGGCGAGGGGCGGCCCGGCGCCATCGGGATCGAGATCCGCAAGGACCTGCTCTGGGAACTGGACGACAAGCTGCAGCCCATCGCGCCAAGACCCGGGAACGCGCGGTCCATCGCGCAGCTTGTGGCCCAGGCCATCGACCACTACTTCAAGATCGACCGAGCCACACGGAACCCCTACAACCAGACCATCCGCTCGCCTCGGCCGCCCCACGTCCGCCCCCACCGAGAGGGCTGATCCCCTCGGCGCCCCGCACCCGCCATCGGTGGCTCAGGGCAAGGACGTGTCCGGGGCTCGTTGAAAGAAGTTCACCCAGCGGCCGTCGGCCAGAGGTGCCGAGAACTGCTGCCAGTGTTGCTCGAAGTCAGCGGGAAAGTCGGTGGGGACCGGCAGCCTGTGGGGGCTCGGGGTCACCAGCCACTCTTCGGGCAGGTAGAGGCGCGGGCGGCGTTCGTGGAAAGCGTAGGTGTAGTCAGTCTTCTCGTGGCCGGCCATGCCACTGCCCATGTGGGGCGGGTGGACGCGCGCGATGTGCGCATCGTTCAGACCCCACAGGTCGACCGTCGGCAGACCCGAGGCATAGGGCAGCGCCCCGACTGAGTGCACCGCGATCAGCGTGTCAGGGGGAAAACTCTCGCGCAGCCAGGTCCCGACATCCAAGCGATCCTGCACCCACGACGCCCGAAAGGCGCACTCTGCTTTGCCGCGCCACAGCCAGGGCACCGCGTCCAGGCCAAGGTAGAGCACCGCCGCGAGCGGCAGCAATAGGCGCCGCCGGGTTCCCACGAGCGCGCGCAATTCGACGGCCGCCAGGCACGCGATGAGCCCGACGATCGGCAGCACGAAGCGGGCGCTGACCTTGAAGTCACCCCCCACCGAGACGACGTAGGTCAGCCACACGACGACCACGCCCACGACCAGCCGGGCCGCGCCCCTGCCTGGTGCCGCGCCACCGCCTAGGGCAACTCGGACCGCACCGACCAGCGCCAGCGTCCCCATCACGGGGTGTCCGAGCAGCCACTCCAACAGGTAGCGCAGCCCCCGCAGCCACACCGCCGGCCCGGTCGATGCCTTGGCGTAGAAGGTGTTGGGGAGCCACTCGCCGTAGTAGTGCAGCCGGAAGGCAAGCTGGCTGCCCACAATGACCGCGAAGAGCACCCAGCCCCAGCGTTGCCGCGGTGAGGGCAGGCGACGTTCCAACAGCAGCCGCAGCCCCTGGCAGAGCGCGTAGACCAGCAGCCCCTCGGGCCGGGTCAGGGCGGCGAGGGCGAGCACGAGGGCCGACCAGGGTGGGCGTTGAGGGGCTGCGCTCTCGCGCAAGCTGAGGTCCACCCCGAGCGTCACGAGCATCGCGAAGAAGGTCGTCTCCAGGCCCTGCACCCCCTCCATCGCCAGCCGCCCATCCAGCGCCAGGGCAGCGGGTGCGAGCAGCGCCCACCACGGCCCCAGGCCCAGCGAGTCCCGCCCCAGTCGCCAGGTGACCAACAACAGGCCCAGCGACGCGGAGATGCTCATGAGCGATGCGGCGATGGCGCCGTTGCCCTTGAGCGCGATCGCCACCGCCATCATCAGGGTCCACAGCAGGTCGGTGTAGCCCTCGACCCGCTCGCCAGGGTTGAAGACCAGGCCCTGACCGCTCACCAGGTTCCGCGCGTAGCGCAAGGCGATGAAGGTGTCGTCCTGCACGGACAAGCCGTAGGTCAACTCGACGCTGAGCAGGACCGTGACCACCAGGGCCAGGATCAGAGCGGGACGGGCAGAGAAGCGAGACATCAGCGGCGCAGCGTAGCGTGTCCCAGGCACGTCGGTGAGCCCTGCCAAGCCCGCGGCCACGCCGCGTCCCACGAAGTCTATAGCTGGATGGGCACCGCGGTCCGCACGACGGATGGACGGCTCAGATCGTCGTCGGCGCCATACGACAGGATCAGGTAGATCTGCTGGCCCGGAGACAGGACCAGATCGTAGGGGTCCCCGGAGTCCAGCGGAATGGTGAACTGCACCGTGGTCCGACCGTTGGATTCATCGCCAGACACGAGCTTGGCGTCAGACCGGCCACCCAGCTCCAGATCGGGCTGGATCACCGGGGGGTCCACCGCGAAGCGGTCCACGACGTGGGGTCCATCGTCGTCCACCCAGCCGATGATCATATTGGCGAGGTGCTGCGCGCGAACCGTGTTGAAGCCGACTTGCACCCAACCCGCGGTGGGGGCGCTCATCGTGCAGCGCAAGCTGTCGCCCTCTACGGCCCAATCCAGCCGCATCCCCTGGGACTCGATGCGCTGTGGCGGCGCGGGAGGCGGAGCAGGTGGAGCAGGCGCAGCAGGCGGAGGAGCCGGAACCGGGGCGCCCGCCGGCAGGGCTGCTACGTCAGAGGAGGCCGTCTTTGCGGCACACCCACAGGCGAACACCAAGGAAGCGACCAGAGTGGCGACAGGAATACGCACGAAAACCTCCCGGTGGGACGGTCAGGTCAGAAGGCGATGTCAGAGCGTAGCCGTTGCGCATGCCGGCCGCAGCGACTGGTCCCAAAGCGCTATGCTCCAACGAGTCGACACTCCGTTCCCAAGGTGCCTGTATGCTCGACCGCGACTTCGATGCCCTGCTCGAAAGCAGCTACTTCCTGGCAGGCCTGGACCCGTTCAGCCGCACCGCCCTGGCCATGCACCTGCGCCCCGCGCGCTTCGCGCCCGACGACGTCATCCTGGCCGCGGGTGATGTCGGCGACAGCATGTACATCCTGCTCAGCGGCAGCGTTCGGGTGCAGTTGCCTGGCACGATGGGCGCCCACATCGTGGCGCGCCTTGGCCCGGACCACTTGCTGGGTGAGATCGCCTTCTTCGGTCGGGTGGATGGCCGCATCGCCGATGTCGTCGCCGACGGAGACGTGGTCGCCGCCCAGATCACCTGTGCCACCTACGACAAGATGGTCGAGACCGACCCCGGCGCCGCCGAGACCTTGGAGAAGCTGGTCCTGGACGTGATGCTGGCCCGCGTCGCGGACACCGACAGCCGGATGGTGGCGGTGTTCGCGGATCACCCCAACGACCCCATATTCCAGGCCGAAGCCCGCATGCTGGCCGGACGGATGGACCGATGACCCCGCCCAAGGACATCGCGGCCCTGCTGCTCCAGATGCCGGGCATGGAGCGCTCCACGCGGGCCCAGCGCCGGGCCCTGGCCAGTGAACTGACAGCACAGTCCCTGACCGGTCGCACCTTCATCGAAGAGGGCTCGGCCAGCAAGGACATCTACTTCCTGCTGCAAGGACAGGTCGAGGTGATCCGCGCCCTGGCCAACGGTGAGCGGGTCGTGGTCGGCGTGCTGAACCCGCCCACCATCCTGGGTTTCGCTGGCGTCCTGCACCAGAAGACCCGGACCGCAAGCGTCCGAGCCCGGGGGCGGGTCGACGTGCTCCGCATGGACGGCGCCCGAGGGCGCGAGCTGTTGCTGCGAGACGACGAAGTCAGCGCCGTGCTCCGACGCGCCCTGCTGATCGCCCTCGCCAAGCAGCTCGCCACCGCCACCCAGCTCTTCGGCCAGATCGCAGACCACTCGGCCGAACTCGACCAGACCCGGCCAGCGGCGCCGGTAATCTAGGCGTTACGGGTGTCCGCGTAGAGCCGCACCAGATTGGCGTGCGCCGGGACTCCATGACCGGCAGCCAGCCCGTGGATCCGCTCGACCAGCGCGGTGTTGATCGGCATGGACAGCCCGTGGACCGTGCCGCGACCGGTCACCTCGCCATTGAGGAAGTCTACCGGGGGTTCTTGCCCACGCTCCAGGGCGGCCAGCATGCTGCTGCGCAGCCGTCGATACTTCAGACCAACGACCATCAGCAAGGCGTGCTTGGCGGCCAGCGAGAAGCTGCCTCGCGCGGATCGCTCACGGTCGGTGAGCGCCACCCACTCCAGGTCGACCGTGCCGGCGAGCTTCTCCAGCTTGACCCCATCGGCCCGAGCCACGGCCACGACCTCGGTCATCACCTCAAGCGCCAGGCGCCGCACATGACGGGCGCGAAGCAGGACGCCCAGCCGATCTCCTCCCAGGGTTCCCAAGGACGAGATCGCACAGTTCAAGGCCAACTTTGACCAACGGGCACCACGCAGATTGCTGGTGACCTGGACCGGCCCGATCGGCGAGAGCCGGTCACAGAGCCACGACAGGACCGGCGGCCTGGATCCGTCCAAGGTGCCCAGCAAAAAGCCCCCTTCGCTAGTGCGCTCGAACACACCCGGCCGAGTCTGCACGGCCCCCCAAGCCACGATCCCGCCGATGACCCGACCGTGATCCGGTAGCAGGCGGGCCACCCGTTCCTCGGGCAGGCCATTGGGGAAGGTCAACAAGTGACCGTCCGGGGCGAGCTGAGGCAGGGCCTGGCGCACCGCGGCGTCCAGGTCCGGCGGCTGGGTGGCGAGAATCACCAGGTCATAGCTCCCAGCCGGGATGGTCGTGTGCATCCGACCTTGCACACGCCGTACCCCCTGTGAGCCGACCCCGGTGAGCTCGTAGCCGCGGCTGTTCACTGCCTGGGCGACGGCCGAGTTGCGCGTCACGGCCACGACATCCGCGCCACCATCGGTCAGCCAGGCCGCCACGGTACCGCCAATGCCGCCGCAACCCAGCACCAGCACACGGAGAGAGGACTTCATGAGCCCCGGGCTAACATGACCGAGGCAGGCGCATCGCGGGTCGCATCACCGCGGCGATGTACACAGGCCCACCCGCTCCAATCCTCCCCAGGACGGCCCCTTGACGTCGTTTCTGCTCTTCACGACCCTGCTCTGCTGTGGCAG
The DNA here is from genome assembly GCA_013152105.1 of Oligoflexia bacterium. GTDB lineage: Bacteria > Myxococcota_A > UBA796 > UBA796 > UBA2385 > UBA2385. The sequence goes on from JAADHA010000390.1 coordinate 14,034, forward strand.
GGATGAACCGCCGCCCTCGCCCGAAGCCCCTGCCCTGCCCGCCATCGACCCCGCGCAACAGGCGCGGACTGCGTGGTCTGCCGTGCATCAGGCGGTCGGCAGCGACGCCGCCCCTCGCGCCCTGATGGACCATGTCGACCCCCAGGTCCTGGGCCTGCACAACCCGCTCGAGCTGGCCCAGGTCCTCGACCGCTTCATCGAAGACTGGGGCCCGGACGCGTTGGGCAAGGGGCCGCCCCAAATCGCTGTCAGCACCGATCATCTGGCCCTGTCCTTTGTCGGGCAGGACCGTGCGGGGCAGCCGCTCACCGTGGTCGTGGACACCCGACAGGGACTGATCTGGTCCATCGGCGTCGACAGCCAGCCCGGCCGCCAGCCCCTGGTGTTTGACGCGCTAGAGGTCTCGACCCGGCGCATGTCCAGCACCGTCCCCGCGCCGTTCTCGGACCCGACCGTGGCGACCGTGACGACAGAGCCGCTGCCCACTGTCCTGGGCCAGCCCGGGCAGGCCCAGGTCCGGATCGGAGACCTCACTGCCCTGGCGAAGCTGGACCGAGACACCGCCCTGGCCGCGATGGATCCGGCCCTGCACGCCGCCTACACCTGCTACACGGCCCGTCTTGAGCAGAACCCAAAGGTCGCGGGCGGACTGCACTATCGGGTGGAACTCAGGTCAGAGCACACACCCGCGATTGTCAACCGCAAGGGCCACGCGCTGGACCTGGCGCTCGACCACTGCACGCGCCAGGGCCTGGAGCAGGTCCACCTGCCCGCCACCGATCTGCCCGCGGTCTTCGACGTGAGCCTGTTCTTCTCGCTGCCCCAGCAACAGGACGGAGCCCCGCCCACACCAGGGGATCCTTGAGGGCAGTTTCCGGGCCAGCAGCCCCCTGCGACACCGCGCCTGCGCGCCACTGCCGCACCCGCGTTAGTCCTGTTCCCCACCGCATCCCGGAGGATAGGTCGCGATGTTCTCCCACCCCACCGGCTTCCCTTCCCGCGTGATCATGGGCGAATGCTGGGCGCGCGACGGCCTCCAGAATCAGCCCATGGTGGTCCCCACCACAGCCAAAGTCGAGATGATCTCGATGATGGCCAAAGCTGGCATCCCCAAGATCGAGGCCACCAGCTTCGCCCACCCTCGCTACCTGCCACAGTTCGCGGACGCCGAAGAAGTCCTGCGCACCATCCCGCGCCCGCCTGGGGTCGAGTACCGGGCCCTCTGCTCCAACACCAAGGCCGTTCAGCGCGCCGTCGCCTGCAAGGAAGCCGGCCACGGCGTCGACGAGATCGCCATGGTGCTCTCATCGACCGACGCCCACAGCCGGGCCAACGTGAACCTGGGCCAGGATGAGCACCGCCGCATGCTCGAAGGCATGACCCGCCTGGCCCTGGACACGGGCCACGTGGCCTTCGGATGGGTCCTGACCAGCTTCGGCTGCCCCATTCAGGGCGACGTCCCGGTCGACGATGTGCTCGCACTGGGCCAGTGGTGGAAAGACGTCGGCGCGACCTATGTCGGCTTCGGCGACACCACCGGGGCAGCCAACCCGCGCCAGGTCGACGAATTCTACACCCTGGCCCTGGACCGCGGCTTCACCACCGACGAGATGGTGGTTCACTTCCACGACACTCGTGGCTGGGGCGTCGCGAACTCGCTGGTCGCACTGGGGCACGGCCTGCGCTTCTTCGACAGCTCGATCGGGGCCATCGGTGGGCAACCCTCGACCGGTGCCGCCACCTACCACCGCGGCCACACCGGCAACACCTGCACCGAAGACCTGGTCGGCATGTTCGAAGAGATGGGCGTGTCCACCGGGATCGACCTGCCCACCTTGCTTCAAGCCGGGCGCACCGCGGAACAGATCCTGGGACACCGCCTGCGCAGCAACTACCTCCTG
>JAADHA010000008.1:0-2018 GCA_013152105.1 Oligoflexia bacterium
CTGGGCCGCTCGGGCCGCCGCCCGCGCCGCCCCTCGCCCCTCGCCCCTCGCCCCTCACGGGCTCAGCCAGGCAGCCGCGCCAGCATGACTGTGATGTTGTCGCCGCCGCCGCCTGCGTTGGCCGCCGCGACCAGCTCGCGGCAGGCCTGACCTACGGAGATGGCGGAGTCCAGCGTGTCTTCGATGAGGGCGCAGAGTTCGCCGGGGTCTGGGGCGGCGAAGTCGGTCAGACCGTCGGTGCACAGCAACAGGTGTTCGCCGGGCAACAGGCTGACTGCACGTTGCGCGGGGGGCAGGGCTGCGGGCTGGCCGGCTTCATCGAAGTGTCCGACGTAGGATGTCAGCGCCGCGCCGTCCTGGTCCATCGTGATCGGGTGTCCCCCTTGCCACGCGAGGATCCAGTCCCCGCGAAGGTTGCCATCGCTGGTCAGCAGGGCGCATCCGTCCCTGCCGATCAGGTAGATGCGGCTGTCACCCACCGACGAGAGGTAGGCGACGCCCCCCCGGATCGTGGCCATGACGGCGGTCGTACCCATGGGGATGCAGTTGTCCAGGTCACCGTCTGCCAGGCTGTAGGCGGCCTGGCAAACGGCGGTGTTTCCATCCTCCAGCGCCCGCCGCTGGAATTCGAAGATGCGGGCGTCCTCGGCGTTGATCAGGCTGTCGGCTTGGGCTTCCCAGCGCGCTGCCACGGCCTGGACCAGCAGGGCGCTGGCCAGGTTTCCGCTGCCCGCGGTGGAGATCGAGATCCCGTCGGCGACCAGCAGCAGGGTGAGGGGACCGTGTTGGTGAAAGAAGAGGGCGTCCTGGTTGGTCTGTCCCAGCCGGGATTTGATCGCGCCGATGTGGGTGTCGTGGCCCAGATCCAGGGCCAGATTGGTGCGCGGCGGTGCGGCCTCGCGGAGCTTGGCCGTCGCGTGGGCTCGCTCCAGCTCGAGCCACAGGGCCAGGCCGAAGCTCGCTGCTTGCGGCCAGGGCGCGGGACGCGACCGCCACCAGGTCGACCGGGACATCCAAGGAGAGGCTGGCGAGGGGGGCGATCAGCACGTCGTCGGCGATCTCGATGCCGGTGGGCAAGCGCCCAACCAGCAGATTGACCACCATTCGCATCGCGTCATGGACATCGTCGAGGGCTGTGGATGGCTCGACCGGTCCCAGGTCCACCCGCCACTCGGCGCGGTGCAGGCGCGCCCCCCTGATGCCGCCAGCGTGGCCCTCGGCGTGTCTGCGGGCCAGGGAGCGGGCCAGGGCGATGCTCACCGCGAAGGCATCGCGAGCGGGCAGGCGTCCGGTCTCGCGCAGCAGGGGAGTGGGATGCAGCGAGGGCATCTCCATGGTTGCGTCGGCCCTGCGGGTTCTCATCCACTGGATGGCCGTGTCCCACCGACCGTCCTCGGGGATCATCGCTTGGGTGGCCGGGTCGCGTGGCATGGGGTTCATCAAGTCGATCAACACCGGGAGGCTGCTGTGCTCGTCGATGAGGACCTCGGCCGCGTCGAGGGCGTCGATGTCGTCCGCAGCCAAGGTGAGCAGCTCCATGAGGAGCGAGGCGCGTCGAGTGGGAGGCAGGGCGGTCAACACGTCGCCCGCCAGGCCGTCTGCTTCGTTGATGCGTGCATCGGCCAAGAGTGCCGGTGCAACCAGGCGGGGCTCGGTTTGAGCCAGACGCGTCGCCAGCGGGCGGTGACCCGAGGACAGCAACCGGTCCAGGCGCGCGTGCATGCGGGCCGAGACCGTGCCCGGCCAGCGGACCAGGACGGCGGCGAGGGCGGTGTCACCGTCGGACAGGGCTTGCTCGAGCACCGCCTGGCGCGTGCCGACTTCGACGCGGTCGAGCAGCTCGAAGCGGGCCCGCGCCCCCAGGCGCCTGAGCAGCGCGTACATCTGGTTCGGGTCATCGCCTGCCGCGTCTTCATCTTCTTCAGCGGCAGCGCGCAGGGAGACCCGGCCGTCCGCATCGACGGTGCAGCGACGGTTGCGGCGGGACTCTTCCACCGCGCCCGGCCACCAGTCAGCCA
>JAADHA010000008.1:2044-7438 GCA_013152105.1 Oligoflexia bacterium
AGCCAGGTCGACGCTTGTTCCTGGTCGATTGGGCTGCCCAGCTCGTCAGCCAGCATGCAGAGCGCGTCGCCAGGGTTCTCGGCGACCTGGGCCGACGCTTCGTCGGGGTGCAGCACCGAGCGCTCGAAGAGCCCGCCTGGGGCGGCGAGGTGCCAGCCGTCGGACAGGTCGTCCGCACTCAGCGTGGCCGGTCCCGGGTCCCGACGTTCGGTCAACTCGACACAGACCTGGGCGTCCGCGGCGTCGTCTGTGGGCTCAGCGACCAGGATCTGATCGACGATGCCTGCGCCACGGGTCGGGTGGATCAGGACATCCCCAGGGCACAGGCTGGCGGTGTTGTGGATCGGAAGCACGAGCGATCCCAGGGATGTGGCTGTCGAATCCTGTCAACCTCCTGGGTTGGGGAGCCGACTGCCGTGCTGTCGGGGTATACCACGCAGCTCCAAGGCTACAGTCACAGCGCGTATTCGGTCCCGCCAGGAACTCCGGTGCCATGCGCGGGAATGACGCGGTTGTGTCGCGCTCGCTCAAGCCAGAACTCAAGCCAGGTGGCGGTGCCATGAAGCGTCCCGACAGCTTCGAGATTCGTGATCCCATCCATGGCGCGGTCCCTGTACAGGCGGTCGAGCGGGTGGTGGTGGACCACCCCTTTACGCAGCGACTGCGGGGCATTCGCCAGCTTGGCTTTTCGCACCTGCCCTTTCCGGGTGCCACCCACAGTCGCTACTCGCACTCGATCGGCGCCTTCCACCTGGCGGGATCGGCCTTTGACAGCGCCTTTCGAGACGACCCCTTCTCGTCCCCACAGCGCCGGCAGAGCCTGCGGGCTTGCGTCCGGCTGGCCGCGCTCTGCCACGATCTGGGGCACGCGCCCTTTTCTCACGCGGCGGAATTCGCCATGCCGGCACTTGGCGCCTTGGGGATTGACGCCTACCAGCCTCAGCGTGTGGCGAACCGCGTCGGCCGCCGCGCCACCCATGAAGACTACACCGTCGCCATCCTCACGCGCTCCGATCTGGCGGCCAGCATCGCGCAGAACTTCGGCTTCCTGCCGCGTCATGTCGCTGCCCTGGTCAGCCCCGATGTGGCGGTCAGCGACGACTTCTTTTTCGACCAGGGGCTGGACTACCGGGTCATCCTCTCGCAGATCATCTCCAGCGATCTCGATGTGGACCGCATGGACTACCTCGCGCGTGACTCGGCCTACACCGGTGCACGCTATGGCGAGATCGACACCGACTGGCTGGTAAGCCACCTTGCCTGGCACGTGGACTCAGGCGACCGGGTCTGCCTGGCCTTGGAGCGCCAGGCGATCTACGCCTTTGACGACTTCCTCATCGCCCGCTTCCATATGTTCTTGATGGTCTACTTCCACCAGAAGTCGATCGCCTACGAAAAGCTGCTCGAGCACTATATGGCGGCCGAGGACTGCACCTACGCTCTGCCCGCCGATCTGGACCGCTACCTGCACTTTGATGACGCCCATCTCCTCTGCCACCTGCGTGCCGCAAGCAGCGAGTGGGCGCGGCGGATCGTGGAGCGGCGCCCCTACAAGATGGTGGTGGAGTCCCACGGCAGGGTCGACCAGGTCGATCTCAGCGACCAGCGCCAGCGCCTTGTGGGTGGGGGCCTCGACGTGATGGAGGCCAGCACCCGCAGCGTGCTGACGCGCGGTCTCAAGGCGGGCCAGCCGCCGATCTACGTGATCGATCATCCTCGCGGACTGCCGACCCGTGTCATCCCGATGGACCAGGCCACGACCATCTTCGATCGCTACCAGGACGAGCACTGCATCCACCGGCTCTACGTCCCTCGCGAGGACCTGGAGCTTGCCAGCACATTGTTGGGGGGCGTGCCCGGATCCTAGACTGCTAGACCTGCGCCACGCCCTCTACTTCGGGGATCTCTTCCATCAGCAGGGCTTCAATGCCCATCTTGAGGGTCGCGGTCGCGCTGGGGCACGACCCGCAGGCGCCGATCATGCGCAGGTGGACGATGCCGGCTTCGAAGCCGACGTAGGTGACGTCGCCGCCGTCCTGGGCCAGGGCCGGGCGGATGTCTTCCTCGATCAGGGTCAGGATGCGCTTCTCGACTTCGCTGTGGTCGTCGCCGACGGGTCCCACCCGGGTGTCGAAGACGGCCATCTCGCCGGACCACACGAATTCACGCAGGGCTCGCTTGATGAGCGGCACGATATCGGGCCAGCGCGCGTCTTCGAGCTTGCGCACCGTGACGAAACGGGGGGCGATAAGGACCAGCTCGACGCCCCCGATCTCCAGCAGCCGGGCGGCGAGGGGCGAGTCGGTCTGCGCCGTCGCGGCGTCACTGTATTCGTAGGTTCCGACGGGGACAAGCGCCTCTTCCAGGCGGAACATCAGGGCGTCGGGGTTGGGGGTTGGCACCGTGCTGACCGTGATGGCCTGGATCTGTGCTTCGTGTTGCTGGTCGAGGGAGACCGTGGAGCGCTGGGACGTGTTGGGCTGCATGAAGTCTCTCCGACTGGTCGGGGACGGGGCGGTGGTGTGAGGGCCAAACCTAACCACCCGGGGCCGTTGGCACAGGCCGCCGCAGGGCAGGCAGGCGAGCGGGCGGCGGGAACGGATTAAGTGCCCCCGTCGGTCGCCGTGAAGCGGTGGCCTCGTCCCAGCCCTCACGCGCCCCAGGAGCCCGTATGTCCGTCACCTTCCAGCTCTCCGATGAGCAGCAGGCGCTTCGCGCCCTCGCCCATGAATTCGCCACCAACGAGATCCGCCCGGTGGCGGCCCACCACGACCAGACCGGCGAGTTTCCGTGGGACGTACTGGCCAAGGCGCACGAACTGGGCCTGATGAACACCCACATCCCGATGGAGTACGGCGGCCTCGAGGGATCCTGATCGGCGAAGAGCTCGCCTGGGGCTGCTCGGGTATCGGCACGGCGATGGAGGCCAACGGCCTGGCGCAGCAGCCGGTCATCCTTGGGGCCACCGATGCGCTCAAGAAGAAGTACCTCGAGCCGATGACCGAAGAACTCCAGATGTGCGCCTACGCGGTGACCGAGCCGGGCGCGGGCTCAGATGTCCAGGCCCTGAGCACGACCGCCGTCCGGAAGGGCGACAAGTACGTCATCAACGGCAACAAGATGTGGATCACCAACGCCGGGGTTGCAAAGTGGTTCTTCGTCGTCGCGCTGACCGACACCGAGAAGCGCGCGCGCGGTGGCATGACGGCCTTCATCGTGGATGCCGACTGGCCGGGGGTCACGGTCCACAAAAAGGAACAGAACCTGGGCCAGCGGGCCAGTGACACGCGGGCCATCACCTTTGAAGATGTCGAAGTCCCCGCCGAGAACGTGGTCGGCGTAGAGGGCGACGGCTGGAAGCTGGCGATGGCTGCCTTCGACTACACCCGGCCGGCCGTGGCCAGCGGGGCGGTCGGCGTGGCCAGGGCCGCGATGGAGTACGCCATGCAGTACGCGATGGAGCGCAAGGCATTTGGCAAGCCGATCTTCAGCCACCAGGCGATCAGCTTCATGATCGCCGAGATGGCCATGAACATCGACGCGGGGCGCCTGTTGTGCTGGCAGGCCGGCGAGATGAAGGATCGCGGTGTGCGCAACACCATGCAGAGCTCCTTCGCCAAGGCCTTCTGCGCGGACATGTGCATGAAGGTCTGCACCGACGCAGTACAGGTCTTCGGCGGCTACGGCTACAACTGCGAGTACCCGGTCGAGAAGCTGATGCGCGACGCCAAGATCTTCCAGATCTACGAGGGAACCAGCCAGATCCAGCGCCTGATCATCGGCCGCGAGCTGTTCGTGCGCGGGCGCTGATCGGCGGCCGGATCCTCGCCATTTCCGATGCCCTGAAGATGGCCGTCGAGGTAGGGTGCTGCCGATGAAGGTACTCGTCACCGGAGCCACCGGCTTCATTGGGGCCAACGTCGTGCGCCACCTGCTGGCGCGCGGCGATCAGGTTCGCTGCCTGGTGCGCAAGCCCAACGCCCTGCTCGATGGGCTGGATGTCGAGCTGTCGACGGCACCCCTCGTCCCTCGCGAGCCGTCTGAGCTGGCCGAGCTGCTCGCCGCGGTGGACGGCTGCGAGGGGATCTTCCACATCGCCGGGGTGTACGAGAACGGCCCGGCCGCTCGACGGAAGATGCGCGATGTCCACGTCTACGGCACGCGCGCGCTCTGCGATGTGGCGGTGCGGGCGGGGGTCCGGCGCCTGGTGCTGTGCAGCTCCTCGGTCACGGTCGGCTTCGGCAGCCGCGACGCGCCGGGCGACGAGGACACGCCGCTTGACCCCACGCCGGTCTACGGCAGCACCGGTCCCCTGCGCTGGTACTACGACACCAAGTTCCAGGCAGAAGAGCTGGCGACTGGCTGGGGGGGTGTCGAGGTCGTGGTGGTGAACCCCGACTTCGTGGTCGGCGCCTTTGATATCAAGCCGACCAGCGGGCAGCTCATCCTGACCATGGCGCGGCACTGGTTGCCCGTCTATCCGCTGGGTGGCAAGTGCTTCATCGACGCCGATGACTGCGCGGTCGCGCACCTGGCGGCGATGGACCGTGGCCTGCCTGGACGCCGCTACCTGCTGGGCAACGAGAACCTCAGCTACCGCGAGATGATGGGCTTGGTGGCCCAGGTCGTGGGACGGCGCCCGCCCATCCTGCCGCTCAGCACGGCCGCCTTGCGGGTGGGGGCGGCTGGCCTGGACCTGCTGGCCGCTTTGAAGCCCCACGGCGCTGAGCGCCCCGACCGCCGGGTGCTCCTCAGCATGCAGGAAGCACGCTATCGCAGCGGCGCGCGGGCCCGGCGGGAGCTCGGCATGCCGGCGACGCCGCTCCGCGACTCGATCGACAAGGCGTACCGGTGGTTTTGCGACCAGGGCTACTGTTGACCGTGCTGTACTGGGCGCTCGGCCTGGGCCTGGCGGCGCTGGTGGGGTGCCCGGCCGAACAACTCGGGGTGGAGCTTCCTCGGGGCGGTCCTGACGCGATCTCCCAGGAAGATCTGCGCCGAGACACCTGGCTGCTGGCCCGGGCCAGCGCCCACACGACAAGCCCGAACCAGGCTGGCGCGGTCATCGCGCAGCGGCTGTCCCAGATGCGCCTGCTGCCCGCCTTCGGAGGCGAGTGGACGCGAACCACAGGGGGTGGGCTGGCGGTCTGTGGGCGCAAGGACGGCGTACAGAAGTCGGTGCTGCTGGTCGTCGCCCAGGGCGACCCCACCACCGTCGACGGGGCCTTGGCCTGGGCCGGCCTGGTCAGCCTGGCCAAGGGCTGGGACCAGCCCGGTCAGCCCACCAGGACCCGGGTCCTGTGTGCCATCACACCGCCGTTGGAAGGCGCCTGGCCGCCGCCGTGGCTACCCGTACCGGCCGACCAGGTGACCGCGGTCGCGGTCCTCTCCAGC
>JAADHA010000478.1 GCA_013152105.1 Oligoflexia bacterium
CGCCGCACCTCCGCCGTAGTAGGCGGCCACCGGCAACATGCCCAGCCCCAAGGCCGCCACCAGGGCCAGGCCGGGGAGCAGCCCGCCCAGCCGTCGCCGCACGACAGCAACCAGGGCCCAGCCACAGGCGATGAGCGGCAGGGCCAGCGTGTAGTAGGGGCTGGAGAGTCCGCCGATCAGGCCAACGAAGAGCGCCAGGACAGCGCGACCCACGCGCACCGGTCGCGCCGGGTCCAGGGGACAGCAGGTCGCCGCGACCCACAGAAAGGCCGGCAGCACCCAGGCCTGGGTGTTGGAGATCTCACCCATTCCCAGGGTCGAGATGACAGTGGGCCCGACGGCATAGGCCGTCGCTGTCCCAGCGCGGGTCCAGGGCGATGCCTGCGTGGTGACACCAAGGGCCGCGTAGCTCACCAGGCCAGTGAGCGAGAAGATCAGCAGGTGGGTCAAGGTCCCCGCCGCCAGCGGCGAGAGCAGCAAGCGCAGGGGCGCATAGACCAACAGCGCCGCCCCGCCGACGCTGCGCATATTGCGGGGGACGGGGTAGCCAGCCTCGGCCGTCTTGTGGATCAGCGCGGCCGGGTCGCCTTGCAGCAGGTGGCGCAGGCTCCAGTCCAGGACCCAGATGTGGCTGTCCCCCCAGGCCGTGAGCATGTGCCAGCGTCCGAGGTGCAGGACGAGGGGCCAGGTCAGGGCCACGACGAGCATCAGCGGCGCCAAGGCGGCGGCCAGCCCGGGGAGGGCGTGGGGCGCAGCGGACAAACCGAGCCGGAATCTGGCGAGGGGGCGAGGCACGGGCCGAGGGTAGCTCGCAGTGACCCCAGCGCGCTCCGTCTGCGGGCCGGGCCCCGTGTTGCCGCCGTCGAAGCCACCAGTGATCGCGTCAGTCAGGTCGCCGGTGCATCGGGGGTCCAGAGCTGCTGACATCCTGCGGAAAACGCCTGACCAGCGACGAAGTCACCAAGACTGTTCGGAGATTTGACCGGTGCCGCACCCGTGCTGAGGCGCGGTCAACTCGCGCAGTAGGCGGACCCCGGAAGGGTGCGGCACAGCTCACGGCGCAGCCGCGCCCCCGATGGGGATGAAGACGCGCCCAGCGCGCTCAGCACCATTGCGGGATCGGATCCGGCGAGCGCTGTGACGAGATCGGGCCACAGCGGCGAGTCGACCTGTTCCAAGGCGAAGTCGACCACAGCCCCGGTGGCATCGGGGCGCGAGAAAGACACCAGTACCGCCACCAGGCGTCGCTGAACCGATGTGTCGTGTTCCGTGTGCAGGGCCGCGGCGAAGGCGGGGATGCTCTCTGCGTCGTGGGCCGTGTAGCCCAGCGCGGCCGCGAGTTCGGCACGCACCGCGGGGTCGGGATCCGACACCATGCGTGCGGCGATATCCTTGCGGTGGGCCTTGATGTCGTCGATGGACATGAGATCGGGTTCCTGGACCCGGTCCTGTACAGTCTGGACCTGGACTTCGTTGGAGGTACCGCCATCTTCGGAGGACATTCCCGCACGGCCGCCCTGGCAGCCGACGCATACCCAGGCCAGGAGCAGGCCAGCAGCCCTGGCCATTCTGTGTGACAAGCGAATTGGAGTTGGTGGTCCCAGGGATTCCAGACCTCTTGACATTGGGCCCGTCTCAAGTGACACAGTCGACCCCCTTGGTGGAAACTCTCAGTTGGCGTTCTGAATCGCTACTGAGACCGGGCCAGCCGGAAACCCAGGTCACGTTCGTGGTCATTGGCGGCGTGCCTGCCCCGGTATGCAGAGCGGAGGGGGGCTGGGCCATAGTTCCAGGAGCCGCTGCGAAGCACATGGTAGCCATCCGTGCTGGTCTCCCAGGGGTCGGTGGCGCCGCCGTAGTCGGAGCCGTCCCAGCCGTCGTCGCACCACTCCCAGACGTTTCCGTGCACATCGTACAGGCCCCAATCGTTGGGGCTCAGCAGGCCGACATCCTGTGCGTGACCGGACCCGTTGCCGCAGTAGAGCGCGATGTCGTCGAGGATGGTGCCGTTGTCCAGCGCGACCTTGCCATCGCAGTTGCTCTCGTCGCCCGGGGTGATGTTGCCGCCGCTTGAGAAGGCCGTCGTGGTGCCCGCTCGGGCGGAGTATTCCCACTCGGCCTCGGTCGGCAGCCGGTAGCCCGCGCAGTCGTAGGGGGTGGCGTAGCTGGGGTCCAAAGCGCAACTCACAGAGGTGCCCGTGCCGCTGCACTGGTAGCACTCCGCGACGCCGGCCGCGTCTGAGACCGCGTTGGCGAAGGCCGCGGACTCCCACCAGTTGAGGTCCTCGACCGAACAGCTCGGGCAGGGGGTGTGCCAGCTTGGCTGGAAGCCCATGAAGCCCTCGAACTGGTCCTGGGTCACTTCGTAGATACCCAGGTAGAAGTTGTGGGTCAGTGTGACCTGGTGCTGGGTCTCGCTGGTGGCGGCCCGGCCGGCCTCCGAGGACGGGCTGCCCATGGTGAATGAGCCGCCGGGCAGCAGGGTCATGGAGACGCCCTGGTGATCGGTCACCTCGAAGAAGGGCTCGGAGGTGCCGGTATCGGATGGGCCGGTGTCGGTGGTCCCGGTGGTCCCGGTGGAAAGCTGGACCGACATGGCGTCGAGACTGCGGCCATTGTTTGCGGATCCTGTGCAGAGACATCGATCCACGATGCCGGACGGGCTAGCCGGCACTGCGAGACCCCCTCCACGGATCCAGCGATGCCAGAGCCGACCCCCTCCTTCATCTCTCGAGCCTTGCGCGGCAGCCTGGGCTGGGCCGCCGCGATCTCCACGGTGCACTTCGTGACGGGTATCGCGCTGATCGTCGTGCTCAATATGCCGCCGCTGACCGGCTTTGCGGCGCAATCCTATGCGATGGAATTCGTGCTGGCCTTCGTCATTGGGCTGGTCTTGTCGCCGCTGCTCCTGGTTCCCAAGGGCGGCCTGCTGCACCCCCTGGCCCTGGCCGCCGCGTGGATCGGGCTGGAGCGGTGGGTCGCGGTCGATCCCAGCAAGCTCCAGATGTGGATCGGCCCGACCATCGGAGCCCTGGTGGTCTGGACCATCGGCAAGGCGATCTGGACCCGTAAGCCCGCCGTGGTGATCGGGCTGGGCGTGCTCGTTCCAGTTGTCGGCTTGCTCGTGCCGGTCGCCATCGACGCCAATCGTGCGGACCTGACCCCTCGTCCAGGGGCCGCCACCGCTCCAAAGGGCGCACCCGACGTGCTGTTCATCGTCATGGACACCGTCCGCGCCCAGAGCAGCTCGTCCTATGGCTATACGCGCAAGACCACGCCGAATTTCGACGAGATGGCATCCGAGGGCGTGCTCTTCGCGGACGCGAATTCGCCCGCCACGTGGTCCCTACCGGCTCACGCTTCCCTGTTCACGGGTACCTTCCCCTCTTGGAACGACGCCAACGGTGAGACGCGCTATCTCGACGACAAGCTGCCCACCCTGGCCGAGACCCTGCTCGACGCGGGTTGGCAGACGCGCTGCTTCTCGGCCAACCCCTACATCAGCGACAGCTTCGGCCTGACCCGCGGCTTTCAGGCCAACGACAAGGCGTGGATGAGCGGCACCTCGGGCCGCAACTTCAGCTTCATCTACCGGCTCTTGGACGCTACGCCCTTTGGCGGTGTCGACGACAAGGGCGGTGCCACGGTCATCGGCAACATCCGGCACTGGATGGCCGGCCGCCCGGCCGACGGCCCGCCTCAGTTCGTGTTCGTCAACTTCCTCGAAGCCCACTTCCCCTTCCAGCAGCTCCCCACCGAATTCCTCACCAGCTACCAGGACCGCCCCATCTCCGAGCTGCGCGAGGCCAACCAGATCGCCTTTGGCGTGCAGTTCGGCCGTCAGCTCAGCCCCCAGGAGTTCGAGCAGATCCACCAGCCGCTGGTGGATATGTATGACGGGGGTGTGCGCTACACCGACTACCTGGTCGGCCAGACCCTCGACATCTGGCGAAAGGCGGGGTACCTCGACAACACCATCGTCGTCGTGCTTGGCGACCACGGTGAGTCCATGGGCGAGCACGGCGCCTTCGGCCATGTGACGCCGGTGAGCAACGAGATCACGCGGGTGCCCTTTGCCATCCGTTACCCTGCGAAGATCCGCGCCGGGAGCCGCGTCGAGCAGCCGGTCTCGACCGTGGGCACCATGGCGACGATCCTGGACCTGGCGGACGTACACGCTCCTGGCGTGAGCCAGGTCGGCACGCTGATGCCCGGCCTTCAGGGCGAAGAGGTCGGCAAGCCCATCCTGGTCGAGCGCTTCGAAGAGCACATGATGGCCTCTCGCTTCGCTCCGGGCACCGCCAACGGTCACGGCCCCCTGGTCAACCCGCACGGTCGCTTTCGCACCTACCGCAGTGGTTCCTACAAGCTGGTCGAGCACTCCACCGACGGCAATGTCGTCTTCGACCTGTCCAAGGACCCTGGCGAGACCACGAACATCCTGGAGCGCGACCCCTACGCCGCCGACAGCCTGGTCGCCGAGCTGGACGACTGGCAGCGGAAGCTGGGTCTGCCGGACCTCGACGCGCCGATCGACGCGGTGAAGAAGATGCCCGAGGATCTGAGCAACGAAGAGATCGAGGCGCTGCGGGCGCTGGGGTATATGGAGTAGCTGCGCTTGTCTAGCACCTGACAGTCGGAAACCTCGAACAGTGGCATGGCGCCTTGGTTGTGTGAGGTGTGAGATCAGCCCTGGTGTGCTT
>JAADHA010000422.1:0-4604 GCA_013152105.1 Oligoflexia bacterium
GGCGGACCATGGATCGCGGCCCAGCACCCGGTGCCCGCGCCGCCGCCGCTCGCTGGCAAGCTTCGGCGTGGAAGCAAGGCCCACCCCTCCGGGCTAGGAAGCGGGTCCCCCCGGAACCTCGTGCCATGAAGCCCCGCGCCATCCTCCCCCTCGCCCTGCTCCTGCTCGCCACCCTTGGTGCTGGCTGGTGGCTGTTGCGGGACGCGGACCCCGAGCTGAGCTGGCGCATCGAGACCGTGACCCGGCAGGATGTGCAGGCGACTGTGTCGGCCACCGGCAGCCTGGAGGCGGTGACCACGGTCGAGGTCGGCACCCAGGTCTCGGGCACGGTCCAAGACGTGCTGGTCGACTTCAACGACCCGGTGCAGGCGGGTCAGGTCATCGCCCACATCGACACGTCCTTGCTCCAAGCCGATGTGGCAAGCGCTGGCGCCACCCTGACCCTGCGCCGGGCCGAGCTGAACCAGGCGACGCTGAACCAGACGCGCGTCATGACGCTCCACGAACAGGGCGCCGCGTCCCAGCAGGAACTGGAAGACGCCCGCACAGCCCAGGCCGTCGCCACAGCCCAGGCCACCGGGGCGCGCGTCTCCCTCGACCGAGCGCGCCGCGACCTGGGCTACGCCACCATCACCTCGCCGATCTCGGGCACGGTCATCGAGCGCGCGGTGGAGCAAGGCCAGACCGTCAACGCCGGCCTGACCGCTCCCAAGCTCTTCGTCATCGCTGGAGACCTGTCACATATGCAGATCCTGGTGAATGTAGACGAGTCGGACATCGGCCGGGTGGCGCCGGGCCAGGCGGTGGACTTCACCGTACAGGCATACGACGGCCAGCACTTCACGGGGGTCGTGCGACAGGTGCGGCTGCAGTCGGTCGTGGAAGAGAACGTCGTGACCTATTCGGTGGTCGTCGACGTGGACAATGCTCAGGGCAAGCTCTTGCCTGGAATGACCGCGATGGTCGACGTGGTGGTCGAGCAGGCACGCGACGCCGACTGTGTCCCCAACGCGGCCCTGCGCTACCGACCGGACGCGGAATTGGTCGAGCCAGGCGCTGGAGATGAAGAGGACGGTAGGGGGAAGGGCAGCCACCACCGAGGCCGACTCTGGATCGCCACGGACAGCGGCAAGCTGCGCCCGCTGCCCGTCACGACCGGCTTGACCAACGGCACCTGCACGGTGGTGAGCGGGGCGGGCGTCCAGGCCGATCTCCAGGTCGTGGCCGGCGCCATCCAGACCGCCACCAAGAGCCACAACCCCTTCCGCCAGAAGTCCCAACGCCACCGGCCGGGGGGCTTCTGATGACCCCGGTGGTAGCGCTGTCCGGGCTCAGTCGCGACTTTGTGGTCGGCGAGAACGTGGTGCATGCCCTGGTGGGCGTGGATCTGCGGATCGACAAGGGCGAGCTGGTCGCGATCATGGGACCATCCGGCTCGGGCAAGTCGACCCTGATGAACACCCTGGGTTGCCTGGACAGACCGACCACCGGGACCTACCATCTGGACGGGATCGCGGTCCAGGACCTCGACGATGACGCACGGGCGGACCTGCGCAATGAGAAGCTGGGATTCGTCTTCCAGGGCTTCAACCTGCTGCACCGCAACACCGCGCTCGAGAATGTGGCCCTGCCCATGCTCTACGACCGCAAGGATCGCTTCTCCGACCCGCCTGCCCGCGCCCGGGCGGCGCTCGAAGAGGTCGGCCTGGGAGATCGCCTGGATCACCACCCCGACCAACTCTCGGGAGGCCAGCAGCAGCGGGTCGCGATCGCCCGAGCTCTGGTGATGGACTGCTGGCCGACGAGCCCACAGGGAATCTGGACAGTCACACGACAGCCGAGATCATGACCCTCTTTCAGACCCTGAACACCAAGGGCATCACCGTGGTCGTTGTGACCCACGAGCCCAATGTCGCCGCCTGCTGCCACCGGACCGTCACCCTCTTGGACGGACGCATCGCCAATGACCGCTGACGCTCGCCCGTGGGGTCGCGCTGCCGCCTTGGACCACCGGGCAGCCTGGGCTGGGGCCGCGCCATGAAGGCGACCCGCCTGGTCGGACTCGCCCTGCGCAGCATCCAGCGCAACGTCGGGCGCTCGCTGCTCACCATGCTCGGCGTCGTGATCGGCGTGGGATCGGTGGTCGTGATGGTAGCCATCGGCCAGGGGGCCCAAGCCGAGATCCAGGCACGGGTCGACAACCTTGGTACCAACATGATTGTCGTGACCCCTGGCGCATCCAGCCGGGGCGGGGTCAGCAAGGGCTGGGGCAGCTTCAACCGCCTGACCACGGCCGACGCCGACCGACTGCGTCGCGAGGGACCGCTGCTGGCAGCCGTCTCGCCGGTGGTCTTCACACGCAGCAACATCGTCGGCATCAGCGGGAACTGGCGCACGACCATCTACGGTGTGGACACGGACTATGAACAGATTCGTGCCTGGCCCGCACAGACCGGCCGCTGGTTCGGCCCGGACGAGGTGAAGAGCCGTCGAAAGGTCTGCCTGCTCGGCCAGTCCATCCTGGAGACGGTCTTCGAGGGGAACGATCCGATCGGCCAGCGGGTTCGCCTGCGCGGCGTGCCCTTCGAGGTCATCGGCACCCTGATCGCCAAGGGACAGACCGCCGACGGCAATGACCAGGACGACGTGATCCTGGCTCCGTACACGACCGTTCAGACTCGCCTGTCCGGTCACCAGTTCATCCCCCAGATCCTGGCCAGCGCGCTGAGCCAGGACGATGTCGCCCCCGCAATCGCCGATATCAAGCAGGTGATGCGCGAAGCACACCGCCTGACCGAAGACCAGGACGACGACTTCGAGGTCAAAGACCAGCGCCAGCTCGCCCAGGCCGCACAGGGCACGACCAGCGTGATGACGACCTTGCTGGCGGCCATCGCCAGCGTCTCGCTGGTTGTCGGCGGGATCGGCATCATGAACATCATGTTGGTCAGCGTCTCCGAGCGAACCCACGAGATCGGCGTCCGGCGAGCGATCGGTGCGCGACGAGCCGATGTGCTGGCGCAGTTCCTGGTCGAGAGCGTGGTGCTCTCGGGTCTGGGTGGCCTGGTGGGCGCCACGCTGGGCATCGCCGTGACCCAGGCCATCGCTCGGTTCACGGGCTGGGCCACCGCGGTCACACCCGCGACCATCGGGCTGGCCCTGGCCTTCTCGGTCGCGGTTGGCGTCTTCTTCGGCTGGTATCCGGCGCGTAGGGCGGCCGCCTTGGATGTGGTGGACGCGCTACGACACGGGTAGTCTGCGCCCATGCGCGCCTCTCCTGCTCCCCTCCTCGCCTGCCTCGCCCTGTTCTGTGCGGGCTGCAAGCCGCCACCAGACGCGCCAATCGAGCTGGCCGACCTGTGCAATACCATCTACCGGGAAGCGGCAAGCCCGGATGAAGACGAGGACGCCCTGCTGGCCGCGCTGGCCGACCTCGACGCCTGGCTCCAGGTCGACATCGAAGCCACGGCCGAGGGCTACACCGTCGACCACTTCGACCAGGAGATCGTCGACAGCCTCGACATTGGAAACCCCAGCACTGACGCCCTGATCGGCGTGGCCGTGGCCGTCATGCAGCGGCACAGCGCGCGGGGGGTCGCCATCGCGACGGCCTGGGCCGACCAGCAGGAAGTGCTGGATGGCAACTACACCGTCTACGAGCGCGACTACTTCGGGGACAAGGACGCCTTCATCACCCGCCAGGATCTACGCCTCGAAGCCAGCAGCTACAGCGAGTCGAACTGGGTCATCATCACGGTGAAGAGCACCAACCACATCCAGTTTCGCTGGGTCGCGACCCCCAACGGCTGGGTGATGATCCACCGAAGCTGGCTGACGCAGCCGGCCGATGTCAGCTACGATGGCATCAAGGTCAACGCCCAGTACTACCTGTCCGTGGCCATGCCCGCGCCGTGGCATCCAGGCGGTTCAATCCGGATGGCGACGACGTGGATCGACAGTGACTACGGCATCCTGCCCGTGTCCGAGGACTTCGCGCGCAATCAGGTGGTGAAGTCCATGCAGGACCAGGGCACGATGGTCGACGAGTGGCTGGACGCGCAGCTTGAAGACTACGACGATCTGGACGCCTTGCTGGACGCGGGCGGTTGATCGGGGCCCGGCGCCAGATCCTGGCCGAAGCGCCAGGGACGCAGATCGGGACGTAGGGCCAGCAGGGCCAGATAGGCCAGGGCGATCGGCACGCCGACCCCGGCCAGCAGCAGCCAGCGCTGCGGCGGGATTTCGGACAGGTCCCACTGCGCCAGGCTGTCGAAGGCCAGGGCCATCAGCAGCACCCGGGGCAACATGCAGAGCACACCCAGCGCGAAGACCCGGTAGCGCAGCCGGGACAGGGCCGCGGCGAAGAGGAAGGGGACGCCCGGACCGCCCAGCACATTCCAGGCGATGACCAGGCCCGTGCCCCCTCGGTCAATGACCCCGATGAGCCAGCGCACTCGATCTCCGGCGCGGGCCTGGACGATGCCGCGAAGCGAGGTGCGGGCCAGCCAGAACCACAGGGAGTGGGCCACCAGCGCGCTGAGCACGCTGATCCAGGTGCCCTGCACCCAGCCGAAGAGCACGGTGTCCGCGGCAACGGCGGGGAC
>JAADHA010000422.1:4679-5287 GCA_013152105.1 Oligoflexia bacterium
CAAGGCACGCAATGCCGCACAGCACACCGGCCTGCCGGCCATTGCCGACGATGACGGCCAGGAAGAGAAAGGCAAAGGCCAGGCTACGCAGCCAGGGGGCAGCAGTGCGAGTAGGGATCCTGTCAGACACACGGCCTCGGGGATGCACGCGGCGTCCGCTGCGCTATCCCGATGGGCAAGGGAGAGAGGAGAAGATCGAGGCAAGGTGGACCACCGGGTGAACACCCGCGATCTCGTGGACACATCAACCCCGACACCTGTCTGGAGTGCCCACAAGACGATGGCGACGCGCGACACCGATCCTCGGCTACAGAGGCTGATCGAGTCCCTCGACCTGGCGGCCTATCTGGCCCGCACGGGTAGTTCACGGGATCGGCGACGCGCGCTGGACATCGCAGCGCAAGCGCGTCGCGCCGCGGTGGACCTGGCCCCCGCTCGGCAGGCACAGCTACACGCGCTCACCCTCCAGGTGTCGACGCTGGCGCTGGCTGCACGCCGGGACGCTCGACGCGACTCGGCGGGCCTGGGGCTGTCCCTGCTTGCGGCACTGGTCGGCGGCCTCTGCATCGGCCTGGTCCTGGAGTTGGCCTGGAGTCTGTCCGAATATT
>JAADHA010000279.1:0-1880 GCA_013152105.1 Oligoflexia bacterium
GGTGCCGCCGCAGCCCTGGCCGGCACCAGCGCGATCCTGGCGACCAGGCAAGACACGGCCATGACCGAGGCCACCACGCCGACCGAGCTGGAAGCAGCCCATGGGCGCCAGCGCAGCTTCGCCTACGCAAGCGTTGGGCTGTCGGGGGTGAGCGCGGTCTGTGTGGGGCTTGGGATCGCCTGGTGATGCAGAGGGCGTGATGCAGAGGGCGTGATGCAGGGGGTGATGCAGGGGGTAATGCCAGGCGCTGGCGCGGCGGTTAGGCCGTCAGGGCATCACCGGGACGCCCATGCGCAGCCTCGCCATCGCCGCCATCGCCACGCTCTCTCTGCTGGCGGCCAGCCTCAGCAGCCCGGCCCTGGCCACAGACCAGCCCGCCGTGCTCCCTCCAGACAGCACCCACAGCGGCGGTTGGCAGCACTACGGCGTCGACTTTTCCCTGCCCAGGACCGCCGCTCTGACCTGCGAGACCCTGCTCGCCGACCTCCCGGCACACCTCAACCAGACCGTGCGGGTGACCGGCCGCGTCGCCGATGTCTGCCAGGAACAGGGCTGCTGGATGGTGCTCGCCCCAAAGACTGGGGGCCCGCAGGCCATCCGGGTGACCATGAAGGACCACGCCTTCAGCGTCGACAAGCAGGGCAAGGGCAAAGAGGCTGATCTCGAAGGCGTCTTGGTGGCCACGGCCTCTCAGGATGGCGCCTCTCAGGATGACGCTGCCCAGATCCAAGCGGCTGACGGCCTCGGCTATGAGATCGTGGCCACCACCGTGCGCTTCCGGAACTGAGGGTGGCGGGCCCGAACGCAGTGCTGGCCCTGAACAACCCGATCCAGCACTATGCCTGGGGAAGCACCCGCGCCCTGGCCCGCTTGCAAGGCCGACTTCCCAGCGATCAGGTTGACGCCGAGCTGTGGATGGGCGCCCATCCCCGCGCCCCCTCCAAGGTCACCGTCGATGGCCAGGTGATGGGACTGGACGAAGCCATCGCCCGGTGGCCCCAACCGATGATGGGCGGCCCACAGCCACTCCCATTTCTGCTGAAGGTCCTGGCCGTGGCGGCTCCTCTGTCCGTCCAGACCCACCCCGACACCGCAACGGCCCAGGCTGGCTACGCACGCGAAGACGCCGCCGGGATCCCCCGCGACGCGCCCCAGCGATCCTACCGGGACCGCAGGGCCAAGCCCGAGCTGGTGGTCGCGCTGAGCCCCTTTCGCGCCCTCTGCGGCTGGCGTCCCTGGGAAGAAGCCAGCCACCTGCTGGGTGCCCTGGGTCTGCCCTGGACCGACCGACAGCGCGCGGTCAGCGCCCTGGTGTCGCCAGACGACGCATCATCCTCTGCTCGCCGTCGGCTTATCGACGGCGCCCTGGCCCGAGTCCCCGACGCGCTCCCCAGCCTGGCGCCCCTCATCGCCGATCTGGAGAATCACTACCCCGGCGACCCCGGCGTGCTCTTCCCGCTGCTGCTTCGCCCCGTGACCCTTCAGCCCGGCCAAGCCCTCTTCCTGGCGGCCGGTCAGCTCCACTGCTACCTTGAAGGCGTCGCCGTCGAGATCATGGGCAACAGCGACAACGTGCTGCGTGGGGGCCTCACCCCCAAGCACAAGGACCCTGCGGCCCTGCTCGATGTCGTGGACTGGGACGCGCCCGCGCCCCTGCCAATCGACCAGGACGACAGCGGTGCCTGGCCCGCACCGACGCCCGCATTTCGCCTGACAGGGGCCATCGGCCCGGTCTGTGGCCCGGCCATCGTGCTGTGTACCGGCGGTACGCTGTTCCTGGGCGTGCACCGCCTGCTGTCCGGCGACAGCGCCTTTGTCCCTGCCGCCAGCAAGCCCCTGCCGCTGGGCGGCGCGGGGGTTGGTTTTGTTGCGAGTCCTGG
>JAADHA010000279.1:1894-4721 GCA_013152105.1 Oligoflexia bacterium
GGCGGCTGGGACGGGCGTGCTGGCTGGACGCTCGACCACGCGGCGAACCGGCACGCTGCTCACCAGCGCGATGCAGTCCGCGGCCCTCTCCAGCTTGAACTCGGTCGACTCCTGGTCGATCTCCACGTAGCGACCGATGACCGCGAGGATCTCGTTCTTCATGGTCTCGAGCTGGGCCGGTGTCAGGTCGACCTGGTCGTGGATCAGCAGGAACTTGAGACGCTGCTTGGCCTCGTCCTTGCTGTTGCCAACACCACGGTTTCCAAAGAACCGGTTGAAGAGATCCTTCATTGGACTGCCTCCCGCGCGGGCGCCAGGCCCATCCAGCGCTTCATGGTGGTCCAGAAACCACTCTGAACAGAGAGATCAAGCATCGGCACGTCGGGCTCGCCGTCCAGCCGACGCCCAATGCGCCGGTAGGCCTCACCCACCAGGCTCTCTTCATCAAACGCCACCGGCACGCCGCGATTTGCACTGATGATGATGTCCTCGTGATCCGGCACCACTCCCAAGAGCGGGATGGCCAGGATCTCCAAAATGTCTTCCTTGTTCATCATGTCGCCCGCCGCCACCATCTTGGCTCGGAATCTGTTGATGATGAGCTGCGGTTCGGGCAGCTCGGCGGCCTCGACCATGCCGATGATGCGGTCCGCGTCCCGGATGGCGCTGACCTCGGGGGTCGTCACGATGATCGCACGATCCGCGCCGGCGACCGCGTTCTTGAAGCCCTGCTCGATTCCCGCCGGACAGTCGACCAGGACATAGTCCACGATCTCCTTGAGCTCGGCGATCAACTTGCGCATCTGATCAGGCGTAACGGCGTTCTTGTCGCGCGTCTGCGCCGCCGGGAGCAGCGACAGGCCGTCCAGGCGCTTGTCCCTGATGAGCCCCTGCTTCAGACGACACTCACCCTCGATGACATGAACCAGATCGTAGATGATCCGATTCTCGAGGCCCATGATGACGTCGAGGTTGCGGAGGCCGATGTCGGCGTCCACCACCACCACTGTGCGGCCCTGCTGGGCCAGCGCGACGCCGAGGTTGGCCGTCGCCGTGGTCTTGCCGACGCCGCCCTTGCCCGAGGTGATGACGATGCACTCGCTCATGGATCACTCCGTGTGAGCCGACTCGGTCACAGCCGAGCCAGTGGTAGATGCCGCATCGTGCGGCGAAGATGACGGGGCGAGGAGCACCGGCAAACGGCCGGTGTACGCCTGGATGAAGATGTCGTCGCCCTTGACGCAGGCGAGCTCAGGCCGGACCGCACCCCGACCACGCGTTGCGTGATCGGTCGAGCCGGGATCCTCGGGGAACGCGATGTGGGCCCCGATGCGAAGCTGGGTCGGTCGCAGATCGAAGGCCAGGATGACCGAGGCGGCGTCGCCGTACATCCCCGCGTGGGCCATGCCACGCAGGCTGCCCATCACCAGAATGTGCCCACCGGCCTCGACCGCGGCACCAGGGTTGACGTCACCGAAGACGATGACATCACCAGGGAACTGGACCCGCTGACCGCCTCGCAAGGTGCGCCCGACCGTGAGCGCCCGACGGCCGCCCGCGAAGCTGATCGGTGGCGGCTTGACCGGGAGGCGCAAGTCCTCATCTTCCTCGATGATGCCCTCATCGCTGGATTCACTGCCTGACGCACTGCCTGGTTCCGCCATCACGACCGTGGCGCCATCGCTGTCGACGGGGATCTGCGCCAGCTCGGTCGGCGCGGCTTCTTCTGGAGAAAGATCCGGGTCAGACTCGTTGCCGACCCTCTCCAGATCGTCGTGGGTCCAATCCTCAGCGGGGTCTCGAATGAAGACCTGGAGCTTGAGTTCGCGCGCCACGTAGCGGTGAAGTGCCCGCTCGCTGGTGTAGAGCGCCGTCACGGACAAGCTGAATTCATCCCGCAGCAGGTGCACCATGCGCCGCACATCGAACAGCTCAAGCGAACGATCCCCCAGGTCCAGCCGCGCGTTTCCGTGGCGCCAACGCTGCGGGCTCTGGCCGAGGACTCGCACCAGCTCGTCGCGGAGGCGGTCGTAGTCCAAGCTGGCGTCCAGCGTGAGGATCACACTGGTGCCGTCGTGGCCTCGGACGGGCCGCACGCTCACCGGTTGGGAGTCACCCGTGGCGGTGTGGGCGAGCTGAGTCATGTCGCTGAGAGGGGAGATGAGGGAAGAAGGCGTTGAGGAGGATGGCGGGATGGGCCGGGCACCAGGAGAAGTGGGCACCGGAGAGAGGGCGCCTGGGGAGGGCACCCTGCGAGGTCGAGAAGACTCCGCAACACGATTGGAACCCATCGCTCTTGCTATGTCAAGAGGAAGGCTCCATTTTTTTCAAGACAACAAGATCAAGACAACAAGATGTCGAGTCCCCCAGCGGCATCGAGCGCCCTGAGATCGTCGTAGCCACCAACGTGCTGGTCGCGCACCCAGATCTGGGGCACGGTCCGTTGGCCACTGACCCGCGCCAGCTCCACCCGCGCGTCGTGGTCGGTCGACAGATCGACCTGGGCGATGTCGCCATCGTCGATCCCCTTGACCTCGCGCAGGTAGCGATAGGCCGCCACGCAGTAGGGACAGCGGGCCGTCTTGTAGATGATGATCGGGCGATCGCTGCGTGGAAGCGAGGACGCAGCAGCGTTCTCCGCGGCAGTGTTCTTCGCGGCAGTATCTTGGCTCATGTAGACCTCAAGTCGCTGGGTGATGCTACCAAAAGAGGAGCACGCCATGCCGCCTATCCAGCCGCCTATCCAACCTCAGCTCCGAAGGCGTGCCTCCAGAGCGGCGAGTCGGTCGCGAAGCGCGTCCAGCTCGGGGTCGGGGCCGGGGCCGGG
>JAADHA010000600.1:0-308 GCA_013152105.1 Oligoflexia bacterium
TGTACTCGGGCCTGCTCCTTCACCGTGAAGACGTGGACCACTCGATGCGGATCCACGAAACATAGGTTAAACCTACATAAATAGCTATGTAACCCCGCCAGTACATGACCCCCAAACCACTCGATGAGAATCAACAGAACATGGGTTTAGCTCCGTGCCGAGTTGGCGAGCAGGGCGCTGCGAGTGGACTGGCCCTCGGAGGATCCGGTGGGGTGGGACCAGGGCAAGGCGATTCCGGTCGATTCGGGCCTGGTTCGGCCTTACCTCGCGAGAATCGACCGTAACCCGGTCGATTCGGGCCTGGTTCG
>JAADHA010000600.1:334-3141 GCA_013152105.1 Oligoflexia bacterium
CCGCCTCCCGGTCGATTCGGCCCGGGTACGGGCTTACCTCGCAAGAATCGACCGCCTCCCGGTCGATTCGGCCTGGGTACGGCCTTACCTCGCAAGAATCGACCGCAACCCGGTCGGTCCGGCCCGAAGAGTTGAGTCGAGTTGCGGAGGGAACGGCACTACCTGTTGTGTCAGCCGCACCAGGATGGATGCCAAGGATAAAAAAACATAGGTTTAACCTGAAATAATAACTAGACAAACCCCTCAGTACGTCCTAAGTAGATGAAACCACTTGCTGGCAGGAATCCGCCCGCCAGCAAGCGGTCCCCAGGCCGAAAACGTGTCCAAAACACGCGGCCCGAGGTCACCTCATTGAAGGCGAGATCATCATGACTGAAGACATGCCGATTGTCACTGCCGAGCCGCTGCCGCAGCCGGTTTTCCCTGCTTGGCTCAACGAGGCGGTGGTGCTGCTCATGCAACTCGTGAAGTCGGGCTACTGGGAAAAGATCGCCCAGCGGCTGAAGGTTCAGCGAGAAGGCGGCTACGCTGGGATCGATGGGTTCCTGATGCTGTTGTTGTACTTCGGCACCCACAGCAAGTCGGGACTCAAGGCGTTCTCTGAGCGGGTCAGACCGCATGCCGAGAAGCTCGCGGCTTTGGGAGGGCGAGATCGACTGCCACAGCAGTCGTCGATGTCGCGGCTGCTCGCGGCGGTCGAGCCAAAGGTGGTGCGCGAGCTGGGTTCGTGGCTGCTGTGGGAGGCATCCGGCGCGCAGGCGATTCTCGAGCACTCGTCGACCTGGACCATCGACGCTGTCGGCCGGGCCTGGCAGGTCTTCGACTACGATCCGACGAAGACGGTCCTGCGGCGCCGTGCTCTGCCTGAAGGGGATGACTTGGGGCCGGCACGACGGCGAACGAAGGGCTTCGCCAAGCCGGGCTATCCAGGAGCCAAGCGAGGCGAGCTGCAGGTGAGCCGCGGAACGCTCCAGCAGGCTGGCTCGGCGCTGTGGCTGGATGCACTCCTGGGTCCGGGGAACGGTGAGGGACGGGTCGCGCTGGCCTCCGCCATCGCGGTCACCGTCGGGGTCTGCAAGGAGATCGGCCACCCGCTGCAGCGTGCGCTACTTCGAATGGACGGTGAGTTTGGCAACGTGCCCTATCTTTCGATGTGCTTGGAAGCCGGCTTGCCAGCGCTGTCTCGCCTCAATCGGCCCAAGCTTCTCGACCAGCCAGAGGTACGGCGGCACCTCGCCGAGGGCACCTGGTACCGCGTGCCCGACTCACGCTCTGGCCCCATGCGCTCGGCGATGGATCTGGGCGTGGTCAACGTGCGGCCGGGCCGAGAATCACGGCGCGACGACGGCACCCCCTACGAGCCCATCGACATCCGCGTGGTGGTCAGTCGCTACGAACGAGAGGGCAAGGCAGAGCATGGCCAGGTCATCGATGGTTGGCAGTACGAGCTGTTCGCCGCCGTGCAGATGCCGCCGGACGCCTGGCCGGCCCCCGATGTCGTCACGGCCTACTTCGGGCGTGGCGGCCAGGAGAATCGCTTCGCCCAGGAGGACCGCGAACTCGAGCTGGACCGGATCCTCAGCTACAACCTTGCAGGGCAGGAGTTGGCCAGTCTTGTGGGCCTGATGGTGTGGAATATGGAGTTGGTCCACGGCTTCCACCTCAACCCACCGCCCGCGCCTAAGGGACCAGCCCGTCCGCGCAAGTTGCTCGTCGACGAGCGCCCCGTGCCTGCCGGCTTCGCGCCTGTAGAGGACAACGTCGAGCCCGAGCCCGAGCCCAAGCCCGTCGAGGAATCGGCCGCCGAAGACCTGCACAAGGCCCTCGCCGAGCTGCTGCGGCCCCTGGACTGGTCGCGCATGCTGCGGCAGCGCGAGGGGTGGTCCTTCAACGACGAGAAGATCACGCTGCGCTGCCCGGCCGACGCTGCGCTATCGGTGGCCACCATCATCCTCAAGACCGGTCGTAAACGCAGCCGGATCGTTTTCCGTGCGCCAGCGGGGATCTGCCGGAGTTGCCCGCTTCGAAGCGAGTGTTTGAGCAGCGCCAATCCCGATGCCATCAAGCAGACCGGCTTCGCCATCCAAAGAGCCATCGGAGAACAGGCACGCGCTCTGCTGCCGCGCCTGCACCGAGCCCGCCGCCTCGAGCGTTCTACCAAGGCCATGTCAGTTCCGCCGTCATCGGGTCTTCCGCGCCGCGCTCCTGTCGCGGAGCCGCTGTCCGTCGACTTCAACGCCACAAGGACCCCACCCGGCAGCGCTGAAATACGCGTTGCACCATTCCTTCCGGCAGCCGCCCGCAAGGCATTCCGCCGAAGCCTGGAACCCCTCGCTGTGCGCGTCAGCGTGCACAAAGCTGTGGTTGAGTCCCCGCACCCCTACTTGGCCACTGGTGTAGAAGACCGCCAGCGGCGCCGAGCAACATGGGCCCAGCGCCTGAAGTGGATGGCCCTGCCAATGGGCTCCACCGTCAACGTCGTCCTCCATGCCGGAGCTGCCCTGGCTCCAACCTTTTCCTGGATCGCCCAGACCTGAGTCCCCGGCAGCTTGCTGCCAACAATCCCCACTGAGCCCAGGGGCCGCATCTGCGCGGTCAGGGCCGTGCTACGTCCTCGACCGCTGAAAAGTCCCGCCCGGCCCATCCACAGCTCCGCCACATCGGTCGCCAGCGGCCCTACCGCGCCTGAGACCCCAAGACGCACCCGTACAGAGAGCCTCCACGAAAGGCGTCATAGCCTGGAGCGAACGGGTGGATGCTGAAACCTGCTTGGTGACTGGATATTTCTGACCCGGATGGAGTGGTCG